>JBOHSO010000245.1:0-4797 GCA_050921685.1 Gemmatimonadales bacterium | reverse complement strand
GCTTCACCCGCTGGGTCACGTGGCGCCCGGCTACCGCGACCAGCGGCGCAATCGCCGTGTACGGGTCGGCTTTCAGGCGGGCGCACGCCGCCAGCCCCTGGGCGCCGGTCGAGTCGGCGTCCACCAGCACCAGCGAGGGCAGCGCCCGCAGCACCATTTGCTCGAGCTCGGCCGGATCGGAGACGGGGACCAACGTCAGGCCCTTCCCGTGCATCCAATGGCCTACGAAGTCCGGTACCGGACGACCAGCCGCCGAAAAGAAGAGAATGGTCGGGCGCGTCCGCAACCGAGCACCTCGCGTAAGGGTCGAACGCGCCGAAACTTACGCCGCGTATCCTCGTGTGTCAAATGAACCACACCACTATTGTCAAATGGCGAGTAACGCGGACCGTGCGGGGGCGTCCCTAGCGTCCCAACGCCGACCGTTGGGCGACGAAGATGCGCGACGTGCCGGACAACGCGAGGTCGAGCAGTCGATCGAGCTCGGCGCGTGCGAAGGTGCCCCGCTCCCCGGTCCCTTGGACCTCGACCAGCCGGTCGGGTTCCGCCACGACGACGTTGGCGTCCACCTCGGCTTCTTTGTCTTCGGCGTACCCGAGGTCGAGCCGGGGCTCGCCTCCTACGATCCCCACGCTCACGGCGGCCACGAGCCGCGCGAACGGGTCCGCCACTCCGGTGGCGCGTGCCAACCAGGCGCCGGCGTCGGCGAGGGCGACCGCGGCGCCGGAAACGGCCGCGGTTCGGGTGCCGCCGTCTGCCTGGAGCACGTCGCAATCGACGCGGATCGTGTGCTCGCCGAACCCAAACCCGGCCAGGGCCGCCCGCAGGCTGCGCCCGATCAGACGCTGGATCTCGTGCGTGCGCCCGCCCGCGCCCTGCCGCTCGCGCGCCGAGCGCTCGAGCGTGGCGCGAGGCAGCATGGCGTACTCCGCCGTGAGCCAGCCGAGCCCGGAGCCCTTCCGCCATGCGGGGACGCCGGCCTCGACGCTGGCGGTGCACAGCACGACGGTCCCGCCCATCCGAACCAGGCAGGAGCCTTCCGCGTTCGGATTCGCCCCGCGCTCGAAGGTCAGCGGCCGCAGGGCGTCCGGGGTGCGTCCGTCAGGTCGCGTCATGGGTCGAGCGCGGAACGGCGCGCGCCTAGAAGGCGATCGCCACGCGCACCCGGGCGCCGCGGCCGTCCCACGTTGTGTGCAGCGTCGTCGGCCGTCGCAGGCCCGCGGCGAGACGGCTCGAGATGAGCGCGTCGATGGCGCTCACGAGGTGGTTAGCGAGCAGCAGGCCGAGCTGGCTCTGGGCGCGACGAAACGCGTCGTCGCTCGAGCGGATGGTGGCACGGAACTCCTGATGCTCCAGCGGCGCATCCCGCCACGACCAGCGAAAATCCGGCCCGACCGCCTGGGTGCGATAGAACTGGAGTGCGAGCTGGTACTCGGGAGAGGTCGGCGGCGGCGGCGTATTGGGATCCACCCAGAACGTGCGTCGCGCCAGCAGCCATACGGAGCCGTTGAAGGTCGCGGGATCCGACTCCGGAGCGAGTCCCGGTCCGGGATCGAGATCGAACTCGCCGCTGGCGGAGAATTTTTCCATCGTCTCGTAATACTCGAAGACGGTGTCGCGCTGCACCGTCGTGAAGCCGCGGCGCGCGACGAGGAAGGCCAGGTTGCGATAGCGATTCGCCCCGCGCTGGGCATCGTGCGTGAGCTGGAGGAATCGCGACAGTACGAAGGCTTCGGCGGCCAGGTACACCAAGCCGCGGTCCCGGCGCGTGAGCAGCTGTCCCGACCCCGGGACGACCAGCGACGCCAGCGGCGGCAGCCACAGGCGCGTGCGGGCGCTGCGCACCGAATCCGCGTCCTGGGCCGACGCCGCCGCGATCCCGAGCGTGACCACCGCCGTGACGCCGACTCCGGCCCGCCCCAGCACGGTTAGAACACCACGCGGAACGACAGGAAGGTCGGGTTGGAGACCACCAAATCGGTGCTGGTGAGGAACGTCCGCGCGAGGTCGACGCCGATCGAGCCCGTCGTCAGGCCGAGTCCGACGCTTGGGCCCGCCAACCCTTGGTGCACGAAGGCGTAGCCGCCGCGTACACGCACCACATCGAGGTAGCCCACGTCGACGCCCACTCGCACGTCGGGGGTCCCGGTCTCGCGCCAGCGGCTCTCCACTTCCGCGGCAAGTCGCGCGTCGAGTCGATCCGCGGTACTGTCGGCCGACACGGGGCGTAGCGGCAGCCGGTAAGCGGCCCCGACCACCAGACGGGTCGGCAGCGGATCCGCCTGATCGCGGTTGTTGACTTGCAGCGCGAAGCCGATGTTGCGCAACGCGACCCCCACGCGGAGCGCGCGGTCGGGCCCGACAGTGAACTGTCCCCCGATGTCGAGGGCGTGGGTGACGCCGAGCCCCTCGCTGAGCGACGGGCAGACGCCGCTGCAGTCGACGCGGAACTCGATCAGCTTGTAGCTCACCCCGAAAGCGAACGCCCCGGTCAGCTGGGCCGCATAGGTGGCCAGCAGGGCGAAGTTGCGCGGCGCAATGCGGGCGATGGTCGTGCCGCTGGAATCGTTGACGTCCTGGTCGCCATAGTCCACCAGGTACAGCGCGGCGCCGAACACTCCCACGCGGCGTCGGGGGAAGAACGCGGTCAAGGCCGTCGTCGCGCCGGCCGCGAGCCGCGCGCTGTGCACGGCGAACTCGCTCGTGGTCAGCGCGCCGACCCCGGCCGGATTCAGGAACACCACTTCGCCCCGGCCTTCGAGCGCCGCCGCTGCCTGCCCCATGCCGACCGATTGCCCTCCAATCGGGAACAACAGGAAGAGGGCCCCCGCGTTTAGCGGGGTCTCCTGCGCGGTCAGCTCCGCTGGAGGACCGGACAGCACCGCCCAGGCGAGGGCCGTTCTCCAGGCGCCGCGCCGCCACGCCCCTCCCGCTCCGTCAGAAGCTCTTGGCCTCATCGATCAGCATGATGGGGATATCATCCTCCACCGCGTAGATCAAGCGGCAGGCGTGGCACACGAGCTGCTCCGCGGGAGCGGTCCGGTACTCGAGGGTGCCCTTGCACTTCGGGCAGACGAGAATGTCGAGCATGTCGGGCGTCAGACTCATGAGACATATCCTAGTCGCTTGAGTGACGGATCGTGGCGGCGCCAGCGGGGGAGCACCTTGACGTGGAGATCGAGGTAGACGGCGCCACCGTGGAGGGTCTCGATCCGGGACCTCGCGGCCTGCCCGATCGCCCGGATCGTCCGCCCACCGGCACCGATCACGATTCCCTTCTGGCTCGCGCGCTCGACGAACAACACCGCGCGAATATACGCCGGGGTGCGGTCCTCCCGGAATTCGTCGATTTCGACCGCCACGCTGTAGGGGAGCTCTTCGTGGAGCAGATCAAAGGCCGCCTCCCGCACGTACTCGGCCACGAAAAAGCGAAGCGGTTGCGTGGCCAAGTCGTCCGGGGCATAGTGAAACGGCCCCTCCGGGAGGTGGGGCTCGAGCGTGTCGAGCAGGGCGTCGAGCCCTTCCCGGGTGTGGGCGGAGACCACTGCCTCGGACGGCTGCAAGCGCGGGCGGTCGGACGGCGCAACCATGTCTGCCTTGGTATACACCGTGACCACGGGGGCGTCAGGGGGGTGCGGGAGACCGGCGGCGACCCGGAGCGCCGGTGCCGGATGCTCGGGCAGCGGATGCAGGTACGCAACGACCTCCGCGTCGGCGATGGCCCGCACCGCCGTCTCCCGCATCACGACCTGCAATCGGTACTGTGGATCGAGCAACCCGGGCGGATCGGTAAAGATGAACTGCGCCGCGCCGCGCGTGAGGATGCCCACGACCGGCACGCGGGTGGACTGCGGCTTGGGCGACACGATCGCCAGGTGCTCACCCACCAGGGCGTTGAGCAAGGTGGACTTGCCGACGTTGGGGCGGCCGGCCAGCGCGACGGTCCCGCACCGCGTCACTCGGTGATCGCTTCCTTTAGTGCGAGGGGCGTCGCCCGCCGCCGCGCGCGCAGGTTGAGCACCTCGACGAACACGGAGAACCCCATCGCGAAATAGACGTAGCCCTTGGGAATGTGCTGGCCCAGGCCGTCGGCGATGAGGGTGACGCCGATGAGCAGGAGGAACGAGAGGGCGAGCATCTTCACCGTCGGATGGCGGTGGACGAAGTCGTTCACGGCACCGGAGGCCAGCAGCATCACGGCCACGGCAATCACGATCGCCGCGATCATCACGCCCACCTGGCGGGCCATGCCGACCGCCGTGATCACCGAGTCGAGCGAGAACACGATGTCGAGCAGTGCGATCTGGGCGATGACGGCGCCGAATGCGACGCGGCCCTTCACGTTCTGCCGTCCCTCCTCCCCTTCGAGCTTGTCGTGGATCTCGTGCGTGCTCTTCCAGAGGAGGAACAGCCCGCCGGCGATGAGGATCAGGTCGCGACCCGATATCGTTTGTCCGAGCACGGCGAACAGCGGGGCCGTGAGCCGCATGATCCAGGTGAGCGTGAGCAGCAGCAGGATGCGCGTGACCATGGCGAGGACGAGTCCCACGGTCCGCGCGCGCCCCTGCTCGCCCGCGGGAAGCTTCCCGGCGAGGATCGAGATAAAAACGATGTTGTCGATCCCGAGAACGATCTCGAGGGCCGTGAGGGTGAGGAGCGCAATCCAGGTTTCGGGAGAGGTGAGCCAGGCCATGGGGTCGGGGCGCGGGTTGGAGGCCCGGGAAAGTTATCCCCCCTGCCCGGCCGCGTCGATGAAGGCATCGAACAGACGGCCCATCCGCGGATCCACGTCCACCA
>JBOHSO010000244.1:0-2865 GCA_050921685.1 Gemmatimonadales bacterium | reverse complement strand
TCCTCGATGGGGATGACCAGCAGGTTGCCGCGGAGCACCTCGGAGCCGCGCTGGTCCCACAGTGAGAGCTGGCGCGAGATCTCGGGATCCTGGTTGATCCGGTTGACGATCTGGGACGGGCCGAACACCAGGCTCTGCTTGGGGAAGCGATACACGACCAGCTGGCCGTAGTACTCCCCGTCGTTGCGCGCCACCATCCAGGCGGCCAGGTTGTCTTTGCCGCGCGGCGTGAACGGCGCCATGAAGATGAATTCCGGTTGCCGCTCCTCCGGCAGCCGCATCACCATGTGACGCAGGAACGGATCCCGCTGCTCGCCCGTTCGCGACAACACCGGCCTCTGCCACTGGTCCTCGCGGTGGTAGAAGATCTCCGGCTCGGCCATGTGGTAGGTGGCGTACAAATCTGTCTGCGCCCGGAACAGGTCTTCGGGGTAGCGCAGGTGCAGCCGGAGGTCCGCCGGCATCGCGTCGAGCGGCTGGAAGATCCCGGGGAACGCACCGTCGAGGGTGCGGACCAGCGGGTCGGTCGCGTCGGCGAGGTAGGCCGTGACGCTGCCTTCGAAGGCGTCGATCACCACCTTGACGCTGTTGCGCAGGTAGTTGGTGCCGCCGGGGATGGGTTGCGCGTAGGGGTACCGGCTCGTCGCGGTGTAGGCGTCGAGAATCCAATGGAGCCGGCCCGCCTCGCCGACCACGAGGTAGGGATCGCGATCGAACAGCAGGAACGGCAGTGCCGTGCGTGCCCGCTCGCGGACGTTCCGGATGTACAGGGCGCGGCTGTCGTTCGTGATGTCGCTCGACAGTAGTACCTTCAGAGAACGGAAGTACGTCGCGAGCACCAACCGGCGGAGAAACGAGCCGACCCGCACCCCGCCGTTTCCCTTGTAGGACGCGAAGATGTTCTCGTCGCCCGATGGGTAGTCGAACTCCCGCTGTCGCGTCCTCGCGAACACCCAGGAATCGGTGAGCTCACCGAAGTAGATCTCGGGGCGCGCGACGCGCAACGACACGTTGGACGCCGGCGGCAAGTCCTTGATGAACAGGACCGGCAGGCCTTCCTCCGTCACCTGGTTCACCGGGCCGAGCGTGAGCCCCATGCCGTGCGTGAAGGTGAGTCGTTCGTTGATGAAGGTGCGAGTCGGCAGCGATGCCGCGTTCAGCTCGCGGGCCGAGAGCATCACCTGGCGGTAGCTCCCGTCGATCCAGTACCGGTCGTCGTCCACCGAGACGAAATCGTAGTAGGTGCGGATCTCCTGCAGCTGGCCGAACGTTTGGAGCAGCGGCTCGCGGTCCCACAGGCGCACGTTCTCGATGGTCGGCCGGTTGGCGTCGATGTCCCGCTCGGTGAGCCGCGACTCGCCGGTCAGGTCGCGCGTCAGCACACGGTCCAGTCCCCAGGCCAGGCGTGTCGCCGCGATGTGCGACGCGAGCTGTGGGGTTTCCTTCACCAATTCGTTCGGCGCCACGACCAGCCGCTGGACGGCCACGGGATACAGGCCGAGGCCGAGCAGCGACACCGCGGCGTAGAGTCCCAGCGCGAGCAGCGTGTAGCGAGCCAGGCGCTGGGTGCGGGCCCCCCACAGCACCAGGGCCGCCCCCGCCACCGCCGCCAGCCCGACGATCCACAGACCGATGAGCCTCGCATGGAGATCGGCGAAGCTCGCTCCCACCAGCGGCCCGGTGGTGGAGTAGAGCAGGCCCGGACGCCGGACGAAATACGCCCGCAAGGCAGCGAGGAGGAACAACAGGGCGATCAGCCCGGCGAGGTGCAACCGGGCGGAGGGCTCCACCGTCACGCGCCTTCCGAACGTCACGACGTCGCGGCGCACCACGTACAGCATGATGGTCGCCGCGAGCGCCAACGTGGCGAGGACGGTGAGGAGCGTGAGCGCGCTCCCCACCACGGGGACCGTAAACACGTAGTACCCGACGTCGCGGTCGAACACCGGATCGGTCACGCCGAACGGCGTGCGGTGCAGGAACTGGAGCACCGCCAGCCAGCGGCCCGCGGCCCCCAGGCCGAACAGCAGCGACACCCCCAGGGCCAGCGGCAGGGCCAGGCGTCGCAGCAGCTGTGTCACGTCCACCGCGGCTGCCCCACCTTCGAACCGTACGATGAGCGGCTCCGGCACCACGCCGCGCTGCGCGACCCGCAGATTCACGTACAGAAACGCGAATGCCACGCCGGTGACCACCACACCCAGCAGCGCCTGGGCCAACAGCCGGGTGGTGAACACGCGCCCGTAGCCCAGCGAGGCGAACCAGGGCCATTCGGCAGCGAGCCGTACCAGCGCAGGGAGCAGCAGCAGCAGGACGGCCACGACGGCGATCGTCACGCGCGCGCGCCGGCGCGGCCGGCCGGGGCGCAGTCGGGGTCCGGAGGGTGGAGCGGCCATAGCGGGCAAGGTAACCGACATCCCCGCGGGCGCGAGTGCTCGCCCGCTCGTCGGCCCGGCTATGTTTGCGAGCAGCGCGCCGTCGAGCGGGTTCACCGCTTCCAGGAGGGTATGTGACCCCGGAGCAGTTTCGTCACGCGGGCCGCCAGACGATCGACTGGGTCGCTCGCTACTGGGAGGCGATCGAGCGCTATCCCGTTTGCTCGCGCGCGGCCCCCGGTGACATCCGCCGCCGGCTGCCCGCGCGCCCGCCCGACCAGGGCGAGCCGTTCGAGACGATCCTGCGGGACCTGGACGACGTGATCCTCCCCGGGATCACCCACTGGCAGTCGCCCAACTTTTTTGCCTACTTCCCGGCAAACGCATCGCCGCCGGCCATCCTCGGTGATCTCGTATCATCCGGGCTCGGCGTGCAGGGAATGCTGTGGGCGACGAGCCCCGCCTGCACCGAGATCGAGCAGCACGTGGT
>JBOHSO010000243.1:0-8365 GCA_050921685.1 Gemmatimonadales bacterium | reverse complement strand
GGTGCAGTGTGTAAGGAAACGCGATGAATCGTTCGAGGTCCCGTCCGGAACGGACGGGGGCGACCTCGAGCCTCACGTCACCCCCAGCTCCTTGCCCAGCAGGGCGAACGCTTCGAGGGCGCGGTCGATCTGCTCCGGCGTGTGGGTCGCCATGAGGCTGGTGCGCAGCCGGCATTGCGACGGCGGCACCGCGGGCGGGACGACCGGATTGGTGAACACCCCCGCGTCGAACAGCTTGCGCCAGAACAGGAACGTCTTCTCGAGCGGACCGATGAGCACCGGCACGATCGGGGTCTGCGACGGGCCGATGTCGAAGCCCAGCGCGCGCAGCCCGTCCTGCAGCCGTCGGGTGTTGACCCACAGCTGGTCGCGCCGCTCGGGCTCGCGCCGCAGCACGTGCAGCGCGGCCAGCACGCCGGCGGTGTTGGCCGGCGGCAGGGCGGCGGTGAACATGAGCGGGCGGCTGTGATGCTTGAGGTAATGAATCACGGTCTCGGAGCCCGCGGCGAAGCCGCCGATCGACGCGAGGGACTTGGAGAAGGTGCCGACGATCAGGTCGACCTCTTCTACGACGCCGAAATGCGCCGCCGTCCCGTCGCCGTTCGGGCCGAGGACGCCGACCGAGTGCGCATCGTCCACGGCGAGGGCGGCGCCGAACGCGCGCGTCACCTTCAGCAGGCTCGGCAGATCCGCGATGTCGCCCTCCATCGAGTACACGCCGTCCACGATCACCATCGTGCCGGTCCCGTCGGGGACCCGCTGCAGCTTGCGCTCGAGCGCGGCGTGATCGGCGTGGTTGAAGCGCACCGTCTCACCGTGCGACATCTTCGCGCCATCCACGAGGGAGGCGTGGTCCAGCTTGTCGAGGAACACGACGTCGCCGCGTCCCACCAGCCCCGAGATCACGCCCAGGTTGGCCTGGTAGCCGGTGGAGAAGACGAGGCACGCCTCCTTGGCGAAGAACTCGGCCAGCTCCGTCTCGAGCCGCTCGTGGAGATCGAGCGTGCCGTTCAGAAAGCGGCTGCCGGTACAGCCCGAGCCGTAGCGCTCCAGTGCCGAGCGCGCTGCTGCGAGCACCTCGGGATGATGGGTGAGCCCCAGGTAGTTGTTGGAGCCCATCATGATCCGTTGCTTGCCCTCGATGACGACGACGGTATCCTCGGAGTGGGAGATTGGCTTGAAGTACGGATACAGGCCCGCCGCTTGGATTTCACGCGCCCGGGTGAAGTTCCGACATTTGTCGAAGAGCGCGATGTGTTGCAGGGTTTCGGTGCTCACTGGTCTCACCTGTGGAAATCGTGCTACAGCTTAGCCGGGGGTCGCACAAACCGCAAGGTCACATGCCGTCGACAGTTAGCACACCTGTCGGATCGGACGTAAGTTAAACGCCGCGTGTTTCGGTTTGCTGCCGGCGTGCGCCGGCCACTCGCGGCGGCGTCGTGCGCCGCCGTTTGGTGCGCTGGCGGTCTCGCCGCGCAGACGCCCGCGCGGCCGTACAGCGCGGGGTTGGGCGACGTGCTCTCGGTGGCCACCGCAGCCACGGTCCTCCTGCTGGGCGACGTGGTCGAACCCGCAGCGGCGCGGTGCGCGCCATGCGATCGCGACCGGGTGCCGGGCTTCGACCGGATCGCGATCGATCTCCATTCGGGGTTCGCCCGCGGTGGGAGCGACGTGCTGCTGATCGGCGTTGCAGGCGGAAGCCTGCTCGCCGCCCGGTCCGGTGTTTCCGCCGAGCGGGCGCGCGGCAATATCGCCGTCCTCGCGAATGCGATCGTCTGGACCGCGGCCACGACCAAGTGGCTCAAGCTGGGGGTGCACCGCGAGCGCCCGGAGCTGTACCGCGACAACGCCGCCGCCGCGGCGCGCAACCCGAACACCCGCGAGTCGTTTCCCTCCGGCCACGCATCGGTCGCGTTCGCGGTGGCCGCGGCGTATGCCACCCTTGCGCATCGCCAGGACATGCCGCACGCCGGCCGCAACAGCGTGCTGCTGTTCGGCGGCGCGGCGACGGTCGGGGCGCTCCGGGTGGTTGGCGGGCGGCATTTCCCGACCGACGTGCTGGGCGGCGCGGCCCTCGGGACGCTGGTGGGCTGGGTGATCGCCACGGTTCACCCGAAGGCGCCCTGAGTGCGCGCCGCGACCATCGCGCTCGCCGTTGCGTGCGCCCCGGCGCTGGTCGCAGGGCAAACGCCGCGCCCCGGGCGCGCGTCAACCCCGCCGCGGTACGAAATCGCCTACGAGTTTCTCTCGAAGGATCCGGCGACCCATCTGGGCGAGGTGCGGCTGCGAGTCACCGGTCGGCTGAGTGACTCGACCTTGATCCAGCTCCCGGCCTGGTACCCAGGCCGCTACGCGATCTACAACTTCGCGGCCAACGTGCAGGAGACGCAGGCCAGCTGCGATGGCCGTTCGGTACCGGCTCCGAAGCTCGACAAGCAGACGTGGGTCGTGCACTGCAAGGCGCCCGCCACGCCCCGAAGCCCGGCGACGATCGAATTCGTCCTGCGGGTGTGGTGGAACGACCTGAACGGCTCCCACAGCCAGATCGATTCGCTGCACGTCAATCTGAATCCCGGCACCGTCTTCCCCTATGTCGTCGGCCACAAGCCCGATCCGGTCACCGTCACCTACGGCGGCCCGGAGGGGTGGACCGTGGTGAACGGCGCCGTGGTGGCACCGAGCCCCGGTCCAGTGACCCAGCATTTCCCCAACTACGACGTGTTCATCGATCACCCCACCGAAATTTCGGCGCGCCTCACCGTGGACACGTTCAGCGTGGAGCGGACGGCCTACCGGGTGGTGGTGCACGCCGAGGGAGACACGAGCGGCGGGCGGCGGGCGCAGCTCGTCGCCGACCTCAAGCAGATCGTGCACGCGGAGGTCGCGCTCTGGGGCGTGCAGCCGATGGATCGCTACACGTTCCTCGTGCACTACGTCCCGGGCAACCGAGGAGGCAGCGATGGGATGGAGCACCTGACCTCGACGCAGGTGATCTTCGCCGGCCCGCTCTCGGACAGCAGCGGCTACCATGACCGCCTAGAGTTGTACGCGCACGAGTTTTTCCACACGTGGAGCATGAAACGGTTGCGGGCCAAGGAGCTCGGTCCCTGGGACTACACTCGGGAGAACTACACGACCACGTTGTGGATGGGGGAAGGGGTGACCAACTACTACGGCGCCCGGATGGTGTATCGAGCGGGATTGTGGGACCGGGCACGCTACCTGGCGCGCGCGGCGGCGGGCATCGCGCAGCTGCAGGCCACCCCGGGTCGCCTCGCGATGAGCGCCACCGCCGCATCGCTTTCCGCGTGGTTCCTGGACCGCGTTCCGCTGCGCCAGCAGGCGAACCTGCCGAGCAGCGCGGTGAGCTATTACACGAAGGGTGAGGTGCTGGGGTGGCTGCTCGACCTCGAGGTGCGCGCCCGCACGGCGGGCGAGAAGACGCTGGATGACGTGATGCGTCTGTTGTGGCAGCGCTGCTGGAACGGCGCGACCACGAGCTACTACCTGCAAGGCCGCGGATACGGAGACGCCGACGTGCGGCAGGCGTTGAACGACGTGACGCAGTCGGACTTCAGCGAGTTCTTCCAACGCTACATCGCGGGCGTGGACGAGCTGCCGTACGGGTGGACCCTGGGCAAGGTGGGACTCCGCCTGGTGAGCGACGCCGGGTCCGCCGCCTACCGCATTGAAGCCGATCCCGACGCGTCCGACGAATCGCGCCGCCTGGGTGAGGCCTGGCTGGAGGGGCGATGAGCGAGACGGGGCGGGGCACTCCCCAGCCGCCGCGCGTCATGGGACTGCGCGACGTCGTGCTGTTCAACATCAGCGCGATCGTCGGGCTGCGCTGGCTCACCACGTCATCGAGCCAGTTCGGGCTGGCCGCGTTGCTGCTCTGGGTGGTGGCGATGGTCGTGTTCTTCATCCCGTCGGCGATCGCGGTGCGCGAGCTCGCCGCCATCGACCCCGGGGCGGGCGGGATCTACCGCTGGGTGAGCCGCGCGTTCGGGCCGCGCCACGCCTTTGTGGCGGGGTGGGGATACTGGGTTAACAACTTGTTGTATTTCCCCTCGCTGCTCGTCGCGACGGCGGCGATCGCCGCGTACGCCGGCGGTCCCCGCGCAGCCCCGCTCGGCGACGACGGCACGTTCATCCTCGTCGTGTCGCTGGTCGGGCTGTGGCTGGCGGTCTGGCTCAACGTCGTGGGGCTGCGGGTGGGGAAATGGCTGCCGAACCTTGGCGGCTTCGGCACCTGGGTGCCGCTGGTGCTGTTCGTCGCGCTCGCCGTCTGGTCGTTCGCGGCGCGCGGCAGCGCCACGCCGCTCACGGCGCGCGGACTGCTCCCCGAGCGGCTCGACCTGCCCTCGATCAATCTCTTCGCCACGATGACGTTCGCGTTCGCCGGGCTCGAGCTCGCCCCCTCCCTGGGGGGAGAGATCCACGACCCGGCGGCGACGCTGCGGCGTGGCGTGCTCCTCTCGGGCGTGGCGATCGTGGCGATGTACATGCTCGGCACCGCGGCGATGGTGGTGGCGCTGCCACACGAGACGGTGAGCGTGACCAACGGCATGCCGCAAGCCGTCCAGGCGCTGGTGGAGCGATTGGGGTCCAGCGGCATCGTTTTCCTGCCGGCCTTGATCGCCCTGCTGCTTACCATCGGGAACCTGGGGGGGGTCAGCGCCTGGCTGTCAGGCTCGGCCCGGTTGCCGTTCGCAGCCGGCGTGGACCGGGCACTGCCGCCGGCGTTCGCGCGGCTGCACCCGCGCTGGCAGACGCCGCACGTGTCGCTACTGTTGATGGGCGTCCTGGCGACCGTGTTCATTGTCGCCGGCCTCGCCGGGTCCACGGTCAAGTCGGCCTACCTGCTGCTCACCCAGGCAACCCTCATCCTGTTCTTCATCCCCTACCTCTATGTCTTCGCGGCCTACCTGCGGCTGCGCCGGGCGCGCACCCCGAGCACCGCGCTGGCCGGCTGCGCGGGGTTCGTGGCGGTGGCGTTCTCGATCGTGCTCGGGTTCGTGCCGCCCGCGGACGAGGCCCATCCCTTGCTGTACGAGTTGAAGGTTGTAGGGGGTGTCGCGGCCTTCATGGGGTTCGGGCTGTGGCTGGCGCAGCGTGGTTGGCGGGGCGAGTCTCACAGGATGTGAGAAGGCGCACAGCTATCGGGGTCGCGATCCCGTAGCGTAGATTCTCTACCGGTCCCTGGCACGCTGGAGAAATCCCCGATGCGTATACGCTCGTTCGTTCTGACCTGCGCCGCCCTGTCGCTGCTCGGATCCGCGGCCGCGGCGCAGGGTCAGGCTCCGCTCCAACCCGTGCGGGGGTGGGAGCTCCCCTGGCTCGACATCACGCCCAACGGCGGCTGGCGGGTGAAGGCCCGGGCGGTCGCCGCTGCCCGCGCGCGGTTGCTGGCGCGCGGCGACTTCGCCGCGTTGAACGCCCCCTCACCGGCGGGCCCCGCGGCCACGGCCGTCACCGGGGTGCTCAACGTGCCGGCCATCATGTTCCGCTATCAGAACAGCCCGCCCGCCCAGTACAGCCGGGATACCTCGCAATACAACGCCACGTTATTCGGCACCGTGCCGCCGAACGGCAAGCCCTACACGCTGCGCACGTTTTACGAGCAGCTGTCGAACACGCTGTTCAGCCTCCAGGGCCAGAGCGTGGGATGGGTGGCGCTCGCGAACTCCGAGGCGAACTACACCGGTGCTCCGGGCGCCTGTCCGGCGAATCCGTTCGGCACCGGCAACTGCAACGGCCTGTTCTCGAACGACGCCTTCGGTCGCATGCAGAACGCGCTGGTAGAGGCGCTGGGGAAGGTCGATTCCGCCGTCGACTTCTCGCAATTCGACGACAACAGCGACGGGATCGTGGACGCGGTCCTGTTTCTGCATCCCAGCATGGACGGCGCGTGCGTCACCGCGACCAACAACCATCTCTGGTCGCACCGCTCCAGCGTGTTCTTCGTGACTAACGACCCGGCTCCACTCGGCAACATGATCGTGCAGGACTACATCCTGCAGAGCGGGCTCGGCAGTCCCACCGGCGGGCAGTGCGACTCCACCGCGATCATGCCGATCGGGACCGCGGCGCATGAGCTGGGCCACATCCTCGCGCTTCCCGACCTGTACGACACCAGCAACGAAACCGAAGGGATCGGCCAGTGGTCGCTGATGGCCAGCGGCAACTACACCAAGCCGGAGAGCCCGGCCCGCTACGACGCCTGGTCGCTCGAGCAGATGGGGTGGGCGACGATCCGGCCGCTCACCGCGACCGGATCCTACCGCGTCGGCCCGGAGCCGACCGCCGACACCATCTTCATGGTGACCCTGCAGGGCGCCAATCCGCGGGGTGAGTACTTCCTGCTCGAGAACCGACAGGCGGTGCACTCCGACAGCGCGTTGATCCGTCTCCACGGGGGCGGGGGGTTGCTGGTGTTCCACATCGACGGCCTGAAGGCCTGTCTCATCCCGTGTCCGAACAACGTCAACGCCGGCCCGATCCACGGCGTGGCGCTGGCGCAGGCGGACGGACAATTCGACCTCGACCGCGATCCGTTCAACGACCCGTTGTCGAACCGCGGCGACGGCGGCGATCCCTACCCCGGCACGAGCAACAACCCCGTCTTCTCGTTCAGCACGACGCCCGCCGCCGTCAAGAATGCGGACGGGAGCTTCGTCGGGTTTGCGCTCGATTCGATTCGCGAGGTAGTGCCCAACGGAGAAATGGCGTTCCGGCTGCGGTTCGGCGCGCTGACGACGGTCCAGGCGAGCGACACCACCGCCGTCGTCAGGGTGGATGGCACATCCTACAACGTGTTCCGCGAGCTGTTCGACGACGGCTCGAACCACACCATCGCCGTCACGGATAGCCAGCTCACGGCGAGCGGCCGCACCCGGTTCACGTTCCAGTCGTGGTCCGACGGCGGCGCGATTTCGCACAGCATCGTCGGCGCCTTGGCCGGCGGGACGTTCACGGCCACGCTCGCGAAGGCGCACAGGCTGAACGTGACCGTGGGCGCCAACGGCAGTGTGAGCTACAACCCGACCGGCGACTCGAGCGGCACCTTCATCCCGCAGGGCTCCCCGGTCACGCTGACGGCCACACCGAACGCCACGTTCATCTTCGGCGGCTGGAGCGGAGACACGGTTTCCACCAACGCCGTGCTCACGCTGCCCATGGGGCGCCCCTACGCCGTGACCGCGCGGTTCGACGCCCAGCTCGTCATCACGAGCGGCGACCCGCGTCCCGGCGGGATCATGGGTACGGCATACGCCGACACCCTGGTGGCCACCGGTGGGAGCGGTACCTACACCTGGCAGGTCGTGCTTGGCGCGCTCCCGCCAGGACTCACACTGGGCGCGAGCGGACGAATCACCGGGACCCCCTCCCAGACGGGGACGTTCACCTTCACGGCGCAGGTGACCTCCGGCGCGCAGCAGGCACAGCTGGAGTACTCCGTCACCATCACCGCGCCGGTGCTCGTCAAGGCCTCGGTCGTGGCACAGCTGCTCAGCGGCGGGGGCGCCCTCACACCAAACGAGCTGGAGTACCTCGACCTGCTCGGCAACAACAACAACGTGTTCGATGTCGGCGATTTCCTCGCCTGGGTGGTGTCCACCAACCAGGTACCGGCCCCACCTGCCACTGCTGCCGCATCGAAAGGAGGCCGGCCATGATCACGCTGCGCCGCACCCTCGCCGCCGCCACGGTAGCCTTGCTGCTCGGCTGCAAAGGCGACGGGACCGGTCCCACCGCCGGTACGCTCAAGGTCAATCTGACGACGCCGAATAGCGGTCTGGACGGCGCCGCGGTCGTGGTGCTCTCGGCCCCCGTTGCGCCGGGGTCGGTGACGCCCGGCGCAGGTCTGCTGTTGTGGGGCGGCCCGGTCACCACGGCCAACGCCACCATCGCCCTGACCGGAACCCTTTCGGCGGGGACGATCCTCACGCTGCAGGTGGATGACGTCAACCAGTTCGCGCAGTACACCGCTACGCTCCAGCAAGTGGCAGCCACGGCGGCGGGGGGATTCGTGGTCAGGCCGCTTGCGGGGTATTCGCTGGCCGTCGAGAAATAGCCAGGCCCCGCTTTCCTTACGGCTGGCACTCCCCCTTCGAAGGCCCGAACGCCGGCGACCCGTCGGGGAGCCGGATGGCCAGAATACTGTCGCGCCACCTGCCGAGGGCCCAGGTGGCGAATCCTCGAGCGGCCGGATGTGGAGTCGTGGTGCGTATCACGGTGAGGGTGTATGGGTTGAGCAGCGTCGAGTCGGCGGTGAACAGCGGGCGCAGCGCCAGCCCGGGGAGGGTGGCGAGCGTCGGCAGGTCGGCCAGCGCGTACCCGCCGCGCTCGTCGGCGAGCCGCA
>JBOHSO010000242.1:0-8943 GCA_050921685.1 Gemmatimonadales bacterium | reverse complement strand
CCTTGCGAGAGGGCGCCGTGCCCTGCGGAAGTACCGCGCGTGGTTACAGCTTGACGACGTTCTGAGCCGCCGGGCCCTTCTGCCCCTGCACGACCTCGAACTCGACGCGCTGACCTTCGGCCAGCGTCTTGAACCCTTCCGCCTGGATTGCCGTGTGGTGCACGAAGCAGTCCTTTTCCCCGTTCTCAGGGGTGATGAAGCCGAACCCCTTCGCGTCGTTGAACCACTTCACGGTGCCGATAATGCGTGCCATCTCGTGCCACTCCTCACTGGTGTTGGTGTTCGCGACGATGAGCGGACTTCGCCTTGCGGCGGACCGCTGCCTTCTCCTTGCGCCGTCGCTGAGCGCCCGGTGCCTCGTAGAAGCGTTTCCGCTTCATATCCTGGAATAAGCCGGACTTGGCGATTTGGCGGCGGAACTTCTTCAAGACAAATTCCAGTCTGTCGTTTTCGCCCAGAATCACTTCCACCCGGCCTCTTTTCTCGTGCGAGAACCCCCAGAAACGGTAAAGGACCATGGGCGCCGGGCCCAGGTCCTCGAAACAGCCGCTGGTTCGTTTCGCTCGAATGAAGCATCGCCAGGCGGCGGCCTCCTGTCAACTAGTCCAAACCCGCCTCACCGCCGCGGCATCCTAGGTGGGCGAGCCGGCCCCCCGGCCCTCCGGCCGCCCGAGCATCAGCCACTCCCTTCACTCCGAGCCTGGCATGGATCGACGCCTGATCGTGTTCCTCGCGCTGCTTCCAATCGGTCCGGCGGCCCGAGCCCAGCACCCGTGGCGGCACTACGCCGACGCATTCGAGATCCGCTTCGCCACGACGCAGCCGGTCCTCCACTACGCACTCCGGGTCGACTCGGCCGATCTGTCGGGGTGGGACGTCGTGATGGACGTGCGGAACGCGCCCGACACGTTTCGTCTCGCCATGGCGGCGCACCCGGAATACGACGACCAGTACTGGCGCTACGTGACGGGGCTCGGCATCGAGAGCGACGCCGGGCACGCCACGATCGCGCGGCAAGACAGCGCGGTGTGGCGCGTGGTGGCGCCGGGCGGCAGCGCCACCGTGCGGTATCGGATCCTGCTTCCCGCGCCGCCGGCCGGGCCGCGCGCCGCCTGGCGTCCGTTTCTGACCCCGACGGGCGGGCTGTTCGGGGGCCCGCACGCCTTCATGTACGTCCTCGGCGCCGAGCTGGCGCCGGCGCACGTCACCCTCGAGTTGCCGGGCTCCTGGCGGATCGCGACCGGTCTCGTGCCGACCGCCGAGGCGCACACCTTCTTCGCCCCCAGTGTGGACGTGCTGGTGGATGCGCCCATCTTCGCCGGCCGATTCTCCGTCTGGCGGTTCAGCGTCGCCGGCGTCCCACATCGTGTGGTGTATTGGCCGCTGCCCGACGCCGCTACCTTCGATACCGGCGCGTTCGTGCGGGGCCTCGAAGGCGTGGTCCGTCAGGCGGTCGAGGTGTTCGGCCGGGCACCCTATCGCGAGTACACGTTCGTGTTCCAGGATGGCGCCTACGGCGGCCTCGAGCACCTGAATTCCGTCACGCTCGGCGCGCGTAGCACCGACCTGGCGGAGAATCCGAACGCCGTGCTCCAGGAGACCGCGCACGAGTTCGTGCACACCTGGAATCTCATGCGCATCCGGCCCGCCGAGTACCGCCGCGTGGACTATCGGACCCAGCCGCCCACTGCCGGACTCTGGTTCAGCGAAGGGCTCACGTTGTTCTATGCGGACCTGTTGCTCCGGCGGGCAAGGTTGCCCGTCTCGGACTCGACGCGGATCGCCCATTTGGAGCGGCTCATCGCCCGCTACCTCGCCAGTCCCGGGAACTCGCGCTACTCCGCCGAAGCGGTCAGCCGGGTCGCGTACAACGCGCCGCCGGGCTCGCTGGGCGACTACAGTGCGAGCGCGCATCTCCAGGGCGAGCTGATCGGCGCCATGCTCGATCTCGTCGTGCGCGACGCGACGCGCGGCGCCCGCTCGATGGACGACGTGATGCGGGTGTTGCTCGAGCGCTTCGCCGGCGAGCGCGGGTTCGAGGGACGCGACATCGAACGCACCGTGGAGGACGTGTGCGGCTGCGACGTGTCGCCGCTGTTCGCGGCGCACGTGCGCGGCGGCGGGCGGCCGATCGACTTCGACCGCTACCTCGGGCTCGTGGGGCTCGTGGCACGGGTGTCCTGGGCGCCGGCGGTGTGGAACGGCCAGCCGGAGCGGGACCTGCGAATCTTCGGCTGGGAGCCGCTGGGGGAGGGCGGGGTGCGGTTGATCATCACCGATCCGGGGAGCCGCTGGGGCCAGGCGGGCCTCCACAGCGGCGACCGGCTGGTCTCGATGAACGGCGCAGCGGTCACGACGTGGGCCGAGATGCGGTCGCGGCTCGTGCGACTCCAGATGGGGGACACCCTGCGGGTCGAGGTGCGGCGACCATCGGGACCGTTCCAGGTGACTGTCCGCGTGACCGGGTTCGATCGACCACAGGTGCGGATCGAGCCAGCGCCGCACACCACCGCCCCACAGCGGGCCCTCGCGGCCCAGTGGCTTCGCGGAGCGCCCGCGCCACGCTGAGGCCGAGCCGGGTGGCGAGGGCCCGGGTTCGGCGACAGATTCCCGACCGACATCGGTTCGCCTCCCTCTTCCCGGAGCACTTATGGTCGGGATTTCCGCGTTGTGGCTGCCGATCCTGCTGTCGGCGGTGATCGTCTTCGTTGCCAGCTCGGTCGTCCACATGGTGCTGACCTATCATCGCAGCGACTACCGCAAGCTGCCGAACGAGAATCGCGTGCTCGACGCGCTGCGCGCCGAAAACCTGGCGCCCGGCCTGTACCTGTTCCCGCATGCCGCCACGCCCAAGGAAATGGGCACCCCCGAGATGCTGGAGAAGTACAAGCGCGGGCCGGTGGGACTGCTGACGGCGCTGCCCAGCGGCCCTCCGACGATGGCGAAGAACCTCGTGCAGTGGTTCGTGTTCTGCCTGGTCGTGGGCGTGTTCGTAGCGTATGTCGCGGGCCGGACCGTCGGCCCCGGTACAGCCTATCTGCCGGTGTTCCGGATCGCGGGGACCGTGGCGTTTCTGGGGTACGCGGGCTCGCGGGCTGCCGACTCCATCTGGTCTGGACAGCCGTGGGGCAACACGGCGAAGCATTACGTCGACGGCATTATCTACGCCTTGCTCACGGCCGGGGTCTTCGGATGGCTGTGGCCGAAGTAGCGCCCCGACCCGGACCGGTGCGTATGACAGGGTCGCGAGGTGACGCGGTGCCCCTACCCACAGGTATCCATATCGGCTAACCCAACTCAGCGAGGTGTGGTATGCCCACCTGCGGCCCCGTCGCCCCCCGTCCCAGGCGGACGCGGCGTCGTGACGGCCAACGCGCTCTCTGCCTCACTGCGTTCGTCCTCGCCCTCGCGGCCACCGCTTCGGCGCAGCTGGTCCCGATCCGGACGGTCCCGCTCGCGCAGGGGGAACAGTTTCTGATCTTCCCCTCCCACACGCTGGGCATGGGCAGCGCGTCGATCGCCCTCGTGGACTCGCTGCTCGACCCCTTCCGCAACCCGGCCATGGGGGGGAGAGTCGGCGCCAGCCGGCTGTTCAGCTCCCCCGCCGTGTACAGCATTTCCCGAGGGTCGGGAGGAGGGCGCACGCTGCCACTCGCGAGTCTGCTGCGCGCCGGCAGCTGGTTCGGTGGAGTCTCAGTGGCCATCCAGGAAGTGGAGACGAGCCGGCCGTTCCCGTCGCCGCCCATCATCTTCTTCCGCGGCAGCCCGATCGCCCAGGACATTCCCGGGCAGGGCCCAGCCCAGCAATCTCGCGGCAATACCTACGCCTTCGCGTCCCTGGGCAAGGTGATGGCGCGGAGCGGGCTCTCCCTCGGGGGCAGCGCCCTCTGGTCCCGGCTCCAGATGATGGACGGCGTGACTTTGCTCTATCCCGGTAGCGAGCGGGTCAGCCAGTCCGGCCACGGGCTGGACCTCCGACTGGGAATGCTCAAAGAATGGCCCGCGAACCGCTCGCTCGAAGCGCTCGTGCTGCACCACCGTCTCGGCATGACGCAGGACGTCCTCTACCTCGATCAGTTCTGGGACCCGGGGACCCAGCAGTTCCTCCAGGTTCCGCGGGTGGCGCACAGCCTCGACCGCGCTACCACGTGGGGGATGCACCTCGCCTACCAGCGCCCGCTCACCGCGTCTGGATGGCGCATCGGCTGGATCGCGACCGTCAATCGCCTGTCTCAGCCGCGCATTCCCGAGGACGAAATCCTGGCCCTCCCGGGCAACCAGGGGCGCTCGGCCGCGTACAACTTCGGGCTCGGGCTTTCCAAGTCACGCGGCTCCGGGACGTTCGCGATCGACGCCGTGTATGAGCCGATTTGGAGCACCACCTGGGCCGTGGCGGCCGCACCGGTGGTCACGACCCGCGGCGACACCATCCCCGCGGGCGCCCGAACGATCGAGAACCGCTTCCGCTTCTCGAACGCAGTACTCCGGCTCGGCGTCAGTCGTGAAACGGCCTTCACGGACCTCAAGAAGGCGTTCGGCTTCCAGCTCGGTCTCGCCGTACGCGCGATCCGCTATCGGCTCGTCCAGCACGACCGCGTGGCGGCGGCCGAGCAGCGCCTGCGTGAGCGATGGGTGGAGTGGACGCCGACCTGGGGCTTGAGTCTGCGCTTTCCGGAGCTCGAGGTGCGCTATCGTGGACGGGTCACCAACGGCGCGGGCCGTCCGGGGACGGAATCGGCCTTCTTCGCGCAGCCGATCGACGTGTTGCCGCCGGGGGGCATTCTGGTGCCGCCGGGCGGTCCGCTCGATCTCGCGGGTGTCACGACGGTCACACACCAGATCTCGCTGTCCCTGCCGCTGCGCTGACCCGGAGGTCGCTATGACGACACGCATCGTGCGTACGCTGTTCCTCGGGTTCCTCGTCCTGGCCGGCGGCTGCGTGGAGACCGACCGCTCGATTTCGCTGCCGCCGTCGCTCGACGCCGAGCTGCGACAGACCCTTCAGCAATGGGGCGTGGTCCCCATCGGGCGTCCGCCCGCCCAGAACGCGGCGCTCGTGGATCTCGGCCGGGCGCTGTTCTTCGACAAGATCCTGAGTGGCAACCGCGACATCGCCTGCGCGACGTGCCACAACACGCCGACCTCCATGGGCGACGGGCAGTCGCTGGCGGTCGGCACCGGCGGCACGGGGGTCGGTCCGGGGCGGACGCCCGGCCCGGGCCGCGAGTTCGTGCCCCGCAACTCGCCGACGCTCTTGAACACCGGGCTCGGGCTATTCTACATGTTCTGGGACGGGCGGATCTCGGGGTTCGGTGGAGGATTCTCGACGCCGGCGGGCGCGGCGTTGCCGGCCGGCCTCCCGAACCTCCTCACCGCCCAGGCGATGTTCCCCGTCACCAACCGCCGTGAGATGCGCGGCGAGCGCGGCGACACCGACGTATTCGGCAACCCGAACGAGCTGGCGCAGTACGGCGACAGTCAGTACCAGGAGATCTGGCAGGCGGTGATGCGCCGGGTGCTGGCGATCCCGGATTACGTAGCCAAGTTCCAAGCCGCCTTTCCCAGCACTCCTTCGTTTCACCTCGGCTTCGAGCATGCGGCCATGGCCATCGCCGCCTTCGAGATCGAGGCCCTCACCAAGACCGACTCACCCTTCGAGCGCTTTCTGAAGCGGGACAACGACGCGATGACGAGCGAAGCGAAGCGTGGCGCGTTGCTCTTTTTCGGCAAAGCGAGCTGCTCGAGCTGCCACAACGGCCCGCTGCTGGGTGGAGCGGGGTTCGTGAATGTCGGCGTGCCGCAGCTCGGGCCCGGGACGGGCTCGGGGATACCGCTCGATTTCGGCCACGCCGACGTCAATGGGATCGAGTTCTATCGGTTCGCCTTCCGAATCGCGCCGCTGCGCAACGTCGAGCTGACCGCGCCGTACTTCCATGATGGGGCCTATCCGACCCTCGAGGCGGTCGTGCGGCACTACAACGATGTGCCGCTCGCGTTGCGGGGGTACGACGTCACCCAGCTCACCCCGGCATTGCAGGCCATGTATCACGGCGAAAGCGCCACGATCAACGCGGTGCTCGAGCGCCTGACGTTTCAGCTGCAGCAGCCGCTCAACCTCACGGAAGGCGAGATGCGCGAGGTGGTGGCGTTCCTGCGGTCCCTGACGGATCCGTCGGCACGGGACCTGAGCGCGCTCGTTCCACCAGCGGTACCGAGCGGGCTGCCGGTGCAGTAGCGAGGCCTGGGACCGATTTCCTTCGCCTGGCGGCCGGCGTCAACGACTCTCCGAGCGTGTCCAGACGCTCCTCCCAGTACTGCTTCATCCGTGTCGCGGTCTCTTTGTCCGGCAGTTTCACGTGCTGCACGGCGACCTGGCTTTTCTTCGGACCGCGACTGGTGAAATACAGCTCCACCGACGCCTTGCCGGGCCAGGTGATCCGCATCGACTTGTCCCGCGTGGCCACGCGGATCGTCAGGTCCACGCCGGGCAG
The DNA here is from genome assembly GCA_050921685.1 of Gemmatimonadales bacterium. Classification (GTDB taxonomy): domain Bacteria; phylum Gemmatimonadota; class Gemmatimonadetes; order Gemmatimonadales; family GWC2-71-9; genus DASTHG01. Next base: position 2,452 of record JBOHSO010000242.1, on the reverse strand, counting down.
CCAGCGTGCCCGCACGCGCTTGTCGTAGAAGGCTCGGTACAGCCGGGCGAGCGGCACGGCGAAGGTGCGACTCTCGCTCGCCTCGAATCCGCCACCGCGGCGCTGGCCGATTGCACGGAGGCCCTTGATTCGCTCGTAGCCCACGGTGACCGATTGCGCCCACCACCCCGGCACTTTGTATTTCTCGTGCACGTACTGGGCGATCTCCCGGTGCTCCCAGTCGTACGCTTCCACCCGGTCGAGCGCCCACACCCAGCGGTCCCAGGCGCAGCCGGTCTTCGCCTTGACCGTGGCATCGCTCATGCCGGCGAGCTTGGCGTAATCGCTCGAAGCCGGTGGTCGAGCGGATTTCTTGGTGAGGAGTTGCGAGCGGGCGGTGGTGTACGCTTCGCCCGTCTTGTGCATGCGAGCGCGAACGAGGCGCTTGAAATCCTTATTGGTCGGCATCGTCTCGGTCCCTTGGTGAGGCCACGGGCACACGCCCCCCAGCAGCGTCGCCGCGCGGCGACCAAGGCTTCAGCGATGCCGATCCGGGAGTGTTCCCCCCTTTGCCTCGCGAGGACCCCCGCTGGGGGAGGGTCGAGGAGGTTGGGCGTGGATCGGACGCCTTGAAACTTCAGAATGCATCATTCTGGCGCGGCCGGCAAGACCCGCCGATCGTTGCTAGCGCACGACGAACCGGACAGGGTGACGGACGGTGCCGTCGGCCGCCTTGGCCCCCATGTCGAGCGAGTCCGCGTCCCACATCACGATCGTCACGAGGTCGCGCGCCGCCGCGGCGAAGGTGGAGAGGTCCAGGGCGGACAGGCCCCGCTCCTTGATGGGGTGGCCGATCGAATCCGCCCGGTAGGGATGGGTGTGCCAAGTGCCGACGAAGTGGTCCACGTGGTCGCAGCTCCCCGTCACGGCAAACTGGAGCTGCTTCAGGTCGGCGGCCGTCCGGAGCTCGTGCACCCACAGCGTGTCCCACGCGACCACGCCGGCGAGGCAGCCGAGATACTCCCGTTGCGTGGGCTTACCGGTGCCCAGGAGCTGCGTCAGCGTATTCACGTCGGCCAGCTCGTCCCAGTGCCGGTTGTGCTCGACCCAGATGGCGCTCATCGCCGCGCGCATCGTATCCGGGAGCACGACGACGGAGAATTCCTGGCTGGGCCAACCGGCCGTCGCGACCGTAACCGAGACGGCGAAGATGCCGTACACACACGAGCGTACCATCCTCAGGCTTCGTGTACGATCCGCGCGATCGCCTCCGGGTGCTCCAGCGAAGCGAAATGGCCGCACTCGCGCGGCGCGGAGCACCAGCGGTTGACCGGAGCCCGTACGCAGGTATCGAACCTCGCCGCCGGCGATGCGGGCGGTACTCAGGCCAGTCATCGCGCGGCCCGCTCCCGGATCAGCTCCCACGCGGCCTCGACGTGTCGCCGCTCGGTGAGGGTCCCGCCGATCGCCACCCGCAGCACGAGTCGCCCGTCTAGCCGGGCGTGCGTCAGGTAGAGTCGGCCCGATCCGTTCAGCTCGTCCAGCAGGCGCTGGGTGGCGTCGTCGCCCCCGACGTGGCGAACGCACACGAGGTTCAGCGGAACGGGCGCGGCGAGCGCAAATCGCTCGTCCGCGGTCACCCAGCCCGCGAAGTCCCGCGCGAGCGCCACGTGCCGCCGGATATGCGACCGCAGTCCTTCCACCCCGTAGTGCCGGATCACGAACCAGAGCTTCAGCGCGCGGAAGCGTCGGCCGAGGGGGATGTGCCAGTCGCGATAGTCGAACACCGCACCCGACTCGGTCGCCGGGTTCCGCAAGTACTCGGGTTGCACACTGAAGGTCGACACGAGTGCCGCGCGATCCGCCACGTAGAAGCAGTCACAGTCGAAGTTGGTGAGCATCCACTTGTGGGGATTGAAGCAATAGCTGTCGGCGTGCTCGACCCCCGCGTGAATCCATCGCAGCTCGGGGCAAATCGCCGCGCTGCCGGCGTGCGCCGCGTCCACGTGCAGCCAGACGCCGAAGCGGCGACAGACGTCGGCGATCGCCGGCACCGGGTCGATGGCCGTGGACGACGTGGTGCCGACGGTCGCGCACACAAAGCATGGCGTGCGGCCCGCACGCCGGTCCTCCTCGATCGCCCGCTCCAGGTCGTCCGGTCGCATCGCCTGCGCGGCGTCCACGGCGATACGCCTCAGATTCCGCCGGCCGATGCCTGCGATGCCGGCCGCCTTTTCGATGGAGGAATGGGCCTGGGACGACGCGTACGCCGTGAGGGCACGGTCCACGCCGTGCTCATTGGTCCGGAATGCGGTGGCGCGCTCGCGCGCGGCGAGCAGCGCGCAGAGGGAGGCGCTCGAGGCGGTGTCCTGGATGACGCCGCCACCGGGCCCGCCGGAGGTGAACCGGTCGGGAAGGTCGAGCAGCTCGACCAGCCAGTCCAGCACGTGCGTCTCGAGCTCGGTGCAGGCGG
>JBOHSO010000241.1:0-1595 GCA_050921685.1 Gemmatimonadales bacterium | reverse complement strand
CCCGGGTGTTGTACCGCAAACACGCCGGAGGCAAGGAATTCGTGATCGTGGACGCCGGCATGACGGATTTCGTGCGTCCCAGCCATTACAACGCCCACCACGACATCGTGCCGGTGAAGGATGGCGGCCGGCCGGAGCGCTTGGTCAACGTGGTGGGGCCGATCTGCGAGTCCGGCGACTTCCTGGCCCTCGACCGCAAGCTGCCGGTGGTGGCGCCGGGCGAGTTGCTGGCGGTGCTCGGCACGGGCGCCTACGGGTTCGTGATGAGCTCGACCTACAATCAGCGGCCGCGGCCGCCCGAGGTGCTGGTTGAGGGCGACGCGTATTTCGTGGCACGGCCGCGCGAGACGCTCGACGATCTGCTGCGCGGGGAAATCGTCGAGCCCACGGCATGGCTGCGCGCGTGAATCGGATCCTGATCCTCGACTACGGGTCGCAGCTGACCCAGCTGATCGTGCGGCGGGTGCGCGAGGCACACGTGTATTGCGAGATCCACCCGGCCAGCCGCTCCCTCGATTTCGTGCGGCAGTACGGGCCACAGGGGATCATTCTTTCCGGCGGGCCCAATTCCGTGTTCGACGCCGAAGCCCCTGGGGCGGACCCCGGGCTGCTGGCGCTCGACATACCGATCCTCGGGATCTGTTACGGGATGCAGCTGATCGCCCACCTGGCCGGCGGCAAGGTCGAGCCGAGCCGGGAGCGGGAGTACGGCCGCGCCGAGGTGACGGTGCGTGAGAGCGCCGGCCTGTTCGCCGGGTTCGAGCGCGACGAGCCGATCACGGTATGGGCGAGCCACGGAGATCGGGTCGAAGCGCCTCCCCCCGGGTTCCACCGTACCGCATCGAGTGCGAACGCGCCGGTGGCCGGCATCGCGCATGCCACCAAGCCGATTCACGGCGTGCTGTTTCATCCCGAGGTCGCCCACACACCGCGGGGTGGGGAGATCATCAAGAACTTCCTGTTCGGGATCTGCCACGCTGTGCCCGACTGGACCCCGGGCCACTTCATCGAGCAGACGGTGCGCCGGATCCGCGAAACGGTCGGCCCCACGCGGCGCGCGATCGCCGGCCTCTCGGGTGGTGTGGACTCCGCGGTGGCGGCGACGCTGGTGCATCGCGCCATCGGAAATCGGCTGACCTGCATCTTCGTGGACCACGGCCTGCTCCGCCTGCACGAGCGAGACCAGGTCGAGCGGACGTTTCGCAAGCACCTGGGGATCGACTTGCGGGTCGTGGATGGGGCGAAGCGATTCTTGGGCGATCTGAGCGGCGTCGAGGAGCCCGAGGAAAAGCGGCGCCGCATCGGCCATGCGTTCATCGACGTGTTCGAGGACGCGGCTCGTCAGGTGGAAGGGGACATCGGTTTTCTCGTGCAAGGCACGCTCTATCCGGATGTGATCGAATCCGTTTCACCCAAGGGAGGGCCGTCGGCGACCATCAAGACGCACCACAACGTCGGCGGCCTCCGGGCGAACCTGCCGTGGGCCCTCATCGAGCCGCTGCGCGAGCTGTTCAAGGACGAGGTGCGCGAGGTCGGCCGCGAGCTCGGCCTGCCCGAGGAAATCGTCGGCCGCCACCCGTTCCCCGGGCCGGGGT
>JBOHSO010000240.1:0-14944 GCA_050921685.1 Gemmatimonadales bacterium | reverse complement strand
GCACGGAGCTGGTCGCGTACGCGTGCTGGGGGCCGACTCCGGGGACCGACGGGACCTACGACCTCTACTGGATCGCCGTCGACCGATCGTTGCAGGGTCAGGGGGTCGGGACCCAGGTGATCGAAGGCGTGGAAGCGCGACTCCGCGCCGAGCACGGTCGGCTGGTCGTGGTGGAGACCTCGTCGCGTGCCGCCTACGGCACGACGCGGGCCTTCTACGAAGCCCGAGGATACACGAAAACGGCCACGGTGCCCGGCTACTACGCACCAGGCGACGACCTGGTGATTTACGTCAAGGACTTGACTCATGGAGATGACCTGGCAGGAGCTGCTCAATAAGCGAAGCATCGCTTCCCTGGAGGCGCTGGCCGAGCGGTTCGGTCCGGAGCATGTCGGAGACATTGAGCGGTTGAAGCAGGCGGCGGAGAACTTCGAGTTCCGCATCTCCCCGGCCATGGTCGATCTGATCCAGGCCCCGGACGATCCGATCTGGCGCCAATACGTCCCCACCGTCCAGGAGCTCGAGATCGAGGACGGATTGGTGGACTCGCTCGCCGAGGATGCCCACTCGCCGGTCCCCAACATCACCCACCGCTACCCCGACCGGGCGCTGTTCCTGGTCTCGCCGGTGTGCGCGGCGTACTGCCGCTTTTGCACCCGGCGCCGCAAGGTAGGCGACCCCGAGAAGATCCCGATGGCGCAGCTCGAATCGGCGTTCGCCTACCTCGCCCAACACACCGAGATCCGCGACGTGATCATGTCGGGGGGCGATCCGCTGCTCCTGTCCGACCGGCGGCTCAACGAGATCTGCGCCCGCCTGCGCACCATCCCGCACATCGAGATCATCCGCATCGGCAGCCGGGTGCCCTGCCACCTGCCGGAGCGGATCACCCCGGAGCTATGCGCCATACTCCAGCGGTATCACCCGCTGTACATCAACACCCACTTCAACCACCCCGACGAGCTGACCCCCGCCGCGGTGGCGGCCCTGGGCCGGCTCGCCGACGCCGGGATCCCGCTCGGCTGCCAGACGGTCCTGTTGAAGGACGTGAACGACGACCCGGCGGTCATGAAGTTGCTGATGCAGAAGCTGCTCGTGGCCCGGGTGCGACCCTACTACATCTACCAGTGCGACCAGGTGGCGGGAGCCGAGCATTTCCGCACCACGGTCGAGAAGGGTCTCGAGATCGTGCAGGCGCTGCGGGGCTGGACCAGCGGGCTCGCGGTGCCGCACTACGTGATCGACGCACCGGGGGGCGGGGGAAAGATCCCGCTGCTCCCGGAGTACGTCGAAGCGATCAACGAAGATGAGATCGTGCTGCGCAACTATGCGGGGAAGACCTACGTCTACAAGCAGCCGCAGACCGGCAATCGAGAAGAGGCGATTCCGATGGAGTTCGAGCCGGTGCTGATGGGGTGACGCGGCTTGACCCTCTCCGTGGTCGGGCTATACTGAGTTATGCCTTCGACTCGCCCAGCCCGCTCCCTTCGGAGCGGGCTGTTTCGTTGTGTCACATTCTGTCACGGAGCTTGCCATGCGCCTCATCACGACGATTGTGAGACCGGAGCGTCTGCCCGAAGTCAAAGCGGCGCTGTTCCGCGCGGGCGTCACCGGCATCACCCTCAGCCGGGTCACCGGCCACGGCGGCGAGCGCGAGGTCGTCGAGCAGTACCGCGGCAGCACCATCGTGGCCGAGTTCCATGAAAAGGTGAAGATCGAGATGGCCGTCTCCGAGCCGTTCGTGGAGCCCACCATTCAGGCCATCCTCTCCTCCGCCCGCACCGGAGAGGTCGGTGACGGCAAGATCTTCGTTCAGCCCCTGGAGCGGGTGATTCGAATCCGCACCGGGGAAGCGGACAACGACGCGCTGACCGCCGTCAACGCCGACCAGGTGCAGCAAGCCGCCATCGCCGAGCGCGCGGCGGGCTTGGCGGAGGATCGGCCATGAGCCAGATCTCGAGCGGCGATACGGCTTGGGTCCTGGCCTCGAGCGCCCTCGTTCTCCTCATGACGATCGGGTTGGCGCTGTTCTACGGCGGCCTGGTGCGCTCCAAGAACGCGCTCAACACGATGATGATGAGCCTCGTGGCGCTCGGCCTCATCGGCCTCCAGTGGGTGCTGTTCGGCTATTCGCTGGCGTTTGCCCCCGGGAATTCGTGGATCGGTGGGCTCGGTTGGATCGGGTTCTCGGGCGTCGGCCTCGAGCCCGAACCGACCTATGCCGCCACCATCCCGCTCCAAGCGCACGCCACCTTCCAGGGGATGTTCGCGATCATCACTCCCGCACTGATCTCCGGCGCCATCGTGGAGCGCATGCGTTTCCGGGCGTACGCGGCGTTCCTCGTGCTGTGGGCGACACTCGTGTATGTGCCGCTCGCCCATTGGGTCTGGGGCTCGGGCGGCTGGCTGCAGCGGCTCGGGGCGCTGGACTTCGCGGGTGGCACGGTCGTCCACATCAGCGCCGGCGTGTCCGCGTTCGTCGCGGCGTGGCTGCTCGGCCCCCGCCGCGGCTTCCGGCGCACGCCCCTCGTCCCGCACAACGTCCCGCTGGTGCTGCTCGGCGCGGGGCTCTTGTGGTTCGGGTGGTTCGGATTCAACGCCGGCTCGGCGCTCGCCGCCAACGGCATCGCGGTGCTCGCCTTCGTCAACACCAACACGGCCGCCGCGGCCGCCCTGGTCACCTGGGCCGGCCTCGACATCGCCCGCACCGGCAAGGTCACCGCCATCGGCATCGCCACGGGTGCCGTCGTCGGGCTCGTCGGCATCACGCCGGCGGCGGGCTACGTCACGGTCCGCGCCGCCATCGCCATCGGCGCCCTGTGCGCCGTGGCGAGCTATTTCGCCATCCAATACCGCTCCAAGAGCGCGCTCGACGACTCGCTCGACGTCTTCTCCTGTCACGGCCTGGCGGGCATGGCGGGTGCGCTGCTGACCGGCGTCTTCGCCACGAAGCTCGCCAATCCGGGCGCGCCCGACGGACTGCTGGCCGGTAACCCGGGCCAGCTGGGGATTCAGGCGCTCGCCGTCGGCGCCGCGATCGCCCTGGCGGTGGTGGGAACGGTGGTGGTCTTCGCCGTCGTGCGGACCGTGTTCGGCCTGCGGCCGGCGGTGCGGGACGAAATCACCGGCCTGGACCTCACCGAGCACGGCGAGGAGGCGTATCTCGGCGGCGATCTCGGCGGACTGGCCGGCCCGGGCGTGGCGATCGGCGAAGGCGTGGTGCTCTCGGCCCCACCCCCGGCGGCGACAGCGCCGACCCGGCGTTGACGATACCGGGCGTCGTACCGGTGGCGCGCCTCAGCCCCCGTTGGTACTCTTTCTCCCCCACAGTGGGGACACCAATGACACCGTCTGAGTTCAGCTATCGGGACAAAAAGCTCGGCGATGCCGAGGCGATCACGGTCACCACCACGCCCGACGTGTTCCATCCCACCTCCACGACCGTCCTGTTGCTGCGTGCGGCCCGCGGTGCGATGGGCCAGCCATGTCAGTCGGTGCTCGACCTGGGGTGTGGCAGCGGAATCGTCGCGGTCGTGCTGGCCCGGCTCCTGCCACCGGGCACCTCCGTGTGCGCATCCGATCTGAGTCCCGAAGCCGTCCGATTGACCCGCGCCAACGCGGAGCGGAACGGGGTCCGAGTCGACAGCCGGTGCGGCAGCGCGTTCGACCCGTGGGCCGGGTGCCGGTTCGATCTCATCGTCGACGACGTCTCGGGAGTGGCGGAGCCGCTCGATCGCCTCTCGGGATGGTACCCACCAAGCGTTCCCAGCGACGCCGGGCCCGACGGCGCGCGGTGGATCCTCGAAATCCTGGACCGGGCACCCGATCATCTCACGCCTGGTGGCCGGTTCGTCTTTCCGGTGCTCACCCTCTCGCGGGAGGACCGGATTCTGGACCGGGCCCGCAGCCGGTTCGCCGTCATCACGCAGGTGGAAGAACAGTGGTACCCGTTCAGCGAGGGGCTCACGGCGCGCTTGCCGCTCGTCGAGGAGCTGGTGCAAGCGGGCAGCATCCGAATCGAGAAGCGGGGGAGCCGCTGGTGCTGGGCGACGAAGATCTATCTGGCCGAGCGGCCGTCAACCGCATGACAACACCCTTGCCCACCACGTTCACCGTCGGCCTCGTCCAGATGTCCATGACGTCCGACCCGGAGGCGAACCTCCGGAAAGCCGTCGCCCGGGCGCGCGAAGCCGCCGAGCGGGGCGCGACGGTCGTGTGCCTGCCGGAGCTGTTCCGTACGCTCTACATCGGCCAACGCGAGGACCCCACCCTCTTCAATCTCGCCGAGTCGATCCCGGGACCCAGTACCGAGGCGCTGGGGAAGCTGGCAAGCGAGAAGCGGGTGGTGATCGTCGCCTCGCTGTTCGAGCGACGCGCGCCCGGCCTGTACCACAATACGGCGGTCGTCATCGACACCGACGGCCGCGTGAAGGGGATGTATCGCAAGATGCATATCCCTGACGACCCGGCCTATTTCGAGAAATTCTACTTCACCCCGGGCGACCTGGGATTCAAAGCGTTCGACACGGCTGCCGGCCGGATCGGCACGCTCGTGTGTTGGGACCAATGGTATCCCGAGGGCGCACGCCTCACCGCGCTCCTAGGCGCGAACATCCTGTTCTACCCGACCGCGATCGGCTGGCACCCCGCAGAGAAAACCCAGGTCGGCGCGCAGCAGCTCGACGCCTGGCGGACGATTCAACGAAGCCACGCCATCGCGAACGGCTGCTACGTCGCGGCCGTGAATCGTGTGGGCTTCGAGCAGCTCGACGGCCAGGGCGCCGGGATCGAGTTCTGGGGGCACTCGTTCCTCGCGGACCCGTTCGGCGTGATCCTGGCGGAAGCGCCTCCCGACCAGGAAGCGATCCTCGTCGCGGAGGTCGACCTCGCCCGCATCGAGGACGTGCGCCGCAACTGGCCGTTTCTCCGGGACCGCCGCACCGACGCGTACGGGGGCATCGAGCGGCGCTATCTCGGCGATTAGTGTCCCCTCCCGCTGACCGCCGGCCGCCTGCCGCGCAGGGATACCGGATGCCGGCCGAATGGGAGCCGCACGAGGCCACCTGGCTCGGCTGGCCTCACAACGCGAGCGACTGGCCGGGCAAGTTCGCCCCGATCCGCTGGGTGTACGGGGAAATCGTCCGCAAAGTGGCGGCCGGCGAGATGGTCCGGATCCTGGTCAATTCCGCGGCCCACGAGCGACAGGCGCGGCGTGTGCTCGAACAGGTGAGCGCGACGCTGTCGCGCGTGCAGTTTCTGCGCTTTCCCACCAACCGCGGCTGGACCCGAGATTCCGGCCCCGTGTTCGTGCGCACGGACGGCCCGCCTCCTGAGGTCGCCATCGCCCGCTTCCGGTTCAACGCGTGGGCCAAATACGCCGACTGGAAACGGGACGACCGGATCCCCGACCGGGCGGCGGACCTGCTCAAGCTGAAGTCGTTCCGCGTCGAGCGCGGCGGCCGCGGGGTCGTGCTCGAGGGTGGGAGCATCGACGTCAATGGCCGCGGCACCGTCCTCACCACCGAGGAGTGTCTGCTCGATACGACGGTGCAACCCCGCAACCCCGGAATGAGCCGCCGCGAGCTAGAGGGCGTGCTGGGCGACTGTCTCGGCGCCCAAAATGTGCTGTGGCTCGGCAAGGGAGTCGCGGGCGACGACACCCATGGCCACGTGGACGACGTGTGTCGTTTTGTCCGCCCGGCCACCGTCGTCTTGTGTCAGGAGAACGACCCCGCCGACGCCAACTACGCGCCGCTCGCCGAGAACAACGAACGATTACAGGGGATGCGGACGGAGGACGGGACGAACATCGAGGTGATCCACCTGCCGATGCCGGCGCCGTTGCACTTCGACGGCCAGCGGCTTCCCGCGAGCTATGCGAATTTCTATGTCGCCAACGCCGCCGTCCTCGTGCCCACCTTCAACGACCCCAGGGACCGGGTCGCGCTGGGGATCCTGAGCGAGCTCTTCACCGACCGCCCGGTCGTCGGCATTCACGCCGTGGATCTCGTGCTGGGCCTCGGCACGCTCCACTGCCTGACGCAGCAACAGCCGACCCGCTAGCCGAAATGCCCACGTCGCGGAGGAGCTAGGTGCGACGCCCCACTCGCCGGGTCCGGTCCAACCCGTTCTTCCGCACCGTAGCGCGGCTCTGTCGCCAGTACCTCAAGTGGTATGGCAACGCGAGTTACAAGCTGGAGAAGAACGGTGAACGCCGGCTGCTCGGGACCCTCCGGGGAGAGCGGTTTGCCACCATCCTCGACGTCGGCGCCAACGTCGGCAAGTGGGCGAGCCTCGCGACGGCCGCCTTTCCCGCGGCGACCGTGTACGCCCTCGAGATCGTCCCGGCGACGTTCGAGCGTCTGTGCGCCGCAACGGCATCGCTTCCACGCGTCCGACCAATCAACCTCGGCTTCGCCGACCATACGGGCCGGCTCCGCATCCGCTACGAACCGTCTGCCAGCGCGCACGCCACCTTCACCGAGTACCCGCACGGGTGGGTCGGCGAGAGGATCGAATGCGACGTCACGACGGGGGATGCGTTCCTCGAAACGCAGGCGCTGTCCACCGTGGATTTCTTGAAGGTCGACGTCGAAGGCGCCGAGCATCTCGTGTTTCAAGGCTTCGCACGGGCGCTGGCCGATCGGCGAGTCCGGTTCGTACAATTCGAGTACGGCCTGGTGAACATCCTCACCGGCTTCCTGCTCAAGCATTTCTACGACTTGTTCGGGCGATACGGGTACGTCGTCGGAAAGATCTATCCGGACTACGTAGACATCCGCGACTACACCCTGGCGGACGAGGATTTCCTGGGACCCAACTACCTCGCCTGCCGGCACGACGAGCCGCTGCTGTCCCTGCTGCGTGGGGGCTCCTAGCGCCTGGTAGGGTGCTGCAATGCCTCCCCTTCCGCGAGCCGTTCGATGTGCCGCAACACCCGCTCGTGGATCGCTGAGACGAGGTAGCCCGCGATGGGCGCCCAATAGCCCTGCGGGAACATCTCGACCTCATACCGGGTGCGCCCTTCGAGGCGCGTGCGGCCGCCGGGAAGCGGCACCAGACGGAATGCACCGCGCGTCGCCCGGAAGTAGCCGTCGAGATGCGGCGGATTCACGCCCTGGTACGGGCTCCACTCCCGCATCGGCGGTGCCTGGCGCACGATGTCGAACCCGAGCAGCCGGCCCTCCTGCCACGCGGTGATCGGCTCGACGAAGCTGCCGGTGGTGAAGTCGCAGTACCGGACGGCGCCCGTCCCCGTCCCTTCGATCCGCGCCCGCTCCGGCGCCGCCACGCCGATCCTGAACGGCCACTCGGTGGCCGGCGGGAGGTCGGGGAACGTCACGACATAGTGCCACACGCGCTCGGGCGGGGCGGCGATCTCCGCCACGGTCACCACCTCGTAGGAGGGAGCCGGGACGCGGGGCTCGGCGAGAACCAGCACGGGAGCGACGAGCGCCGCGATCCCGGCGCGTGCCGGCGGTTCCACGCCCCGCAGGGCGATCGCGCGACCGAGCACCGCGCCGAGCGCGGCCACGCTTGCGGCCAACGGAAACGCCAGCACCAGGCAGAACGCTCCTTCGGCGGCGAAGGCCAGCAATACCACTCCGGCGAGGAGCGTGGCGAGGAGCGCCACCCGCACCGTCTCTCCGGACCCCCGCGGGTGCCGGGCGTTGTAGACGTGGGCGCTGACCCATCCCGCGGTGAATGGCGCGCCCAGGAACAGTCCAAACGAGTAGCTCTTCTTGAAGTAGACGCCGAGCAGAACCGTGGCAATCGTGATCCCCAGGGCCGCGGCGATCCCGAGCAGCGCGCCTTTCACCCGCTCATCGAGCTCGGGCGCCGGCTCCCGCGCGCGCCACGTCGCGGTCTGCACCGAGGGGAGCAGGCAGAGGAGCAGGATGAGCAGGAACTTCACGTACGGCACGAAGAACAGGATCGCGAGCCAGGCCGAGCGGCCGGCGTCCACGGCACGCCGCATCGACATACTGACCCCGATCCACAGGAACGGAAGGGTCCACAGCGTGAGTCCGAGCAGCACCCCCGGAGGCACGCCCTGCAGGGCCTGGCCGCGGACCGACCACAAGGGCGTCACGTAGTCGAGTGGCGACCACCAGTGGGCGGTGTAGCGCCACACGATCGTCGCGTCCACCAGATACTTCAGGAGCATCAGCCCGGCGCCGCTCAGCGAATAGGTGCGCCGGTCGATGCGGTCGGAGAGACCGAACCAGCGCCGGAAGAGCGTCATGCCCTCGGTTTACGGCAGCTGCCAGATCTCCAAGCGATTCGCCAGCATGACCGGGATCAGCACCCGGTTGCGCGTCGCGTCGTAGCCGATATCCGCCGGACCCGCCATCCCGGTGATGAGCTTGACCTCGGTACCGCCCTCGTACGCCGACACGGTGGAATCCGTCCAGCTCGATACGAGCAGCCGGCCCCGTCCCACCTCGACGCCATCGTATCCGGCCGGCCCCGTCGCAATCACCGTCGGCGCCTGGTCACCCGGCTTCCAGGCGAATATGGAGGGGCCGCCGAGCGGCGCCAGCAAGAATCGGCTGCCCGCGGCATCCCAGGTGATTCCATTGGGTTGCTGGAGGACGTCCCCCTGTACGGCGACGCTCACTTTTCGGTCCGGACCGATTCGGAAAATGCGATCCGGCCCGGGGTGCTGCATGCCGCCCTGCTCATCGAACAGAATGCCCGAATCGGTCACGTAGAGGGCGCCGTCCGGGCCGAAGGCCGGGTCGTTGAGGAACACGGCCCCCTGTTTGCTCAAGTCGACCGCCGCCGCCGGCGTGCCCGTCCTGGCATCGAAGGCCCGCACGGCATCGATGTCGGTGACCCACAGCGTGTCCCCCCGCACCGCCATCCCTTTGGGGGCGTGCAGCGTGACGCCGTTCCGCCCTCCCGCGATGAACGTGAGGTTCTCGACGCTGCCGTCGGGCCGAACCCGGCTGATGAAACCGTTGCCATCCTTGGCGTTGGCGTTTCCGTTGATGTTGGAGACGAAGTAGACGTCCTGGGCCGCGTCGTGCAGGGCCGACTCCGGGGTTTGGAGCCCCTCGGCGCTGGCCACTTTGACGGGCTGCGCGGGCGGAGGGGTGTTGTCCGCTTTCTTGCAACCCGCCAGAGCGGCGCCGCACAGCACGAACCGCACGAGTTTCCTCATGGTTCACTCCTCCAGTTGTGGATCACAGTCTATTGAACAGGGTCTGGAACCGTAGGTCGTCGCGCAGCGAGTCGAGGTCGGAATCATTCTCCAGCCACTCCCGATGGCCGAAGCCGTTGTGGATCGCCTTCTCGAGGCAGACCAGCGCCTCGTCTTTCTGCCCCGCCAGCGCTTTCACACAGGCCACGTTGTAGAGAACGCCCGAATCTTCGGAGTCCAGGGCGAGCGCCCGGTGGGCCCATTCGAGCGCTCGGTCCGATTCTCCGATCTGCACCAGCGCGACGCCACCCAGGTACAGGGCGCGGGCGTCGTCCGGGTTCAACTCCAGGTGCCGTTCGACGACGTGGAGGCCGCGGCGCAGCGCTGCCTCCGCTTCGGCCTTGCGGCCCAGCCCCCTGAGGGGGAGCGCGACCAGCATAGCGGCCTGGTAGTCTTCGGGGCGCACGCGGAACGCTTCCTCGAAGTGTTGCACCGCCTCCTCGTACTTCCCCTGCTGAAACGAGGTCCGGCCGTAGAAATAGTGTGCCTCGTACAGCTTCGGGTTCAACCGGATCGCGCTAGCGAACTCCCGCTCGGCCTCCTCGTACCGCTTGCTGAGGGACACCGCGAGGCCTCTGGCGGCGTGCGCCTCGGCCGACTCCGGGTCCAGCTCCAACGCCTTTCGGCTGTAGCCGTCGGCCGTTTCGAGGTTCGCCTTGCTCGCATCCCAATACATGTACAGGAAGGAGCAGCAATCGGCGGCGCCGGCGTACGCGAGGGCATAGCCCGGGTCGATCTCCAATGCGCGCTCGAACATGCGTCGCGCGAATTGTATGCCGGTACGCCGGAACTGGTGAAAAAACTGGCGTCCGCGCAGGTGGTAGTCGTAGGCCTGCACGTTGTCCGTCGGCGCTTTCTCGATCGCCCGCTTCTCCTCGTCGCTCAGCACCACCCGCAGCGCCTTGACGATGTTTCCGGCGATCTCGTCCTGGATCGCGAATACGTCTTCGAGCTCCCGGTCATACCGTTCGGACCACAAGTGGTAACCGTCCGCCACGTTCACCAGCTGCGCCGTCACCCGGAGCTTCGTGCCCGCCTTGCGCACGCTCCCCTCGAGCATTGTGCTCACGTTGAGCTGCTCGCCCACTTTGCGAATGTCCTGGTTCTTCCCCTTGAACGCGAAGGAAGACGTGCGGGCCGCCACCCGCAGCGCTTGGATCTTGCTGAGGGCGTTGATGATCTCCTCGGCGATGCCGTCGGTGAAGTACTCGTTCTCGGGATCGGCGCTCATGTTGACGAACGGCAGCACGGCGATCGATTTGGCGCCGGCCGGGGCCGCCGCCGGCGGCGTCACGCCCGGCGGCGGGGACGCCCCCGGCTGTTTGAGCGCCTGGGCAAACTGAGCCGCCGTGGCGAACCGGTCACCCGGCTCCTTCGCGAGCGCCCTCATCACCGCCTGCTCGGCCCATTCGGGAACGTCATCCCGCGCCCCCCGGAGTGATGGCGAAGGAGCGGTGAGCACCTGGGCGATGATCGCCCGGGCCGTCGGCCCCACGAACGGTGTCCTGCCCGTGAGCATCTCGTACACGACGCACCCCAGGCTGTAGACGTCGCTCCGCCCGTCCAGCTCGACCGCGCCGCCGGCCTGCTCCGGGCTCATGTAAGCCGGGGTTCCCACCGCTGCGCCAGTCTGTGTCAGGCTGTCCGATGCCGCGGCGCTGACCGCCTTGGCGATCCCGAAATCGGTGACCATCGCCTCCCCTTCGTGCAGCATCACGTTTTCGGGCTTGATGTCGCGGTGCACCACGTGGTGGCGGTGGGCGTAATCGAGCGCCGTCGCCACCGCGCGGGCCAGATAGATGGTATCGTCGAGCGGCAGCCGCTGTTCCCGCGCGAGGCGCTGGCGCAACGATTCCCCTTCTACGAAGGGCATGACGTAGTAGAGCAGGTCGTTGGCCTGCCCCGAATCGTACAGCGGCACGATGTGGGGATGTTGGAGCTGCGCCGCGATCTGGATCTCGCGCAGGAACCGCTCGGGGCCGAGGTTGACGGCCAGGTACGGGTGGAGAACCTTGATCGCCACCGCCCGGTTGTGTTTCTGGTCCTGCGCCACATACACGGTCGCCATCCCGCCGCGACCGATCTCTCGGTCGAACGCGTACCGGTCCGCGAGCGCCGCCCGGAGGCGATCCAGAAGATCCGCCATGCGGCGCGCTAGGCCTTGGCCTCCTCCTGCTCCTTTTTCCGCGCGTCCACGACCTTCTGGGCCACATCCGGCGGCACCTGCTCGTACGCGTGGAATTTCTGGCGATACGTCCCGCGCCCGTGGGTGATCGAGTGCAGCGACGTGGCGTAGCGGTCGAGGTCCGCTTCGGGGACGAGCGCCTTGACCTTGACCAGCCGGCCGTCGGGCTCGGTGCCGAGAATCTGGCCGCGGCGCGACGAGAGGTCGCCCATCACCGGCCCCTGGTACTCGTCCGGGGTCCACACCTCGACCTCCATGATCGGCTCGAGCAACACCGGCCGGCAATTCGGGCTCACGTTCCGGAAGGCGAGGATCCCGGCCATCTTGAACGACATCTCGTTGGAGTCGACATCGTGGTAGGAGCCATCGAACAGCTCCACCTTGAAATCCACGACGGGATAGCCGGCCACCGGGCCGCGGTGCATGGCCTCGACGATCCCTTTCTCCACGGCCGGGATATACTGCCGTGGGATTACGCCGCCCACGATCTGATCGTCGAACACGAAGCCCGCGCCGCGCGGGAGCGGCGCAATGCGAATCCAGCAATCGCCGTACTGGCCGCGCCCGCCGGTTTGCTTCTTGTGCTTGCCCTGCCCCTCGGCCTTGCCGCGCAGCGTCTCGCGATAGGCGATCTTCGGCCTGCCGATGGAAGCGTGCACGCCGAACTTGCGCGCCAACCGCCCCACCACGATCTCGAGGTGCCGCTCGCCGAGGCCGCGAATCAGCGTCTGGCCCAGCTCACCGTTGAACTCGTGGTGAAACGTGGGATCCTCCTCGTGCAGCTTGTGGAGCCCCGTCGACAGCTTGTCTTCCTCGCCGCGCTGCTTGACCTCGACCGACACCGTGACGACCGGCTCGGGGAACGGGATCTTGGGCAGGACGATCTGTGCGCCCTGGGTCGAGAGCGTGTCGTTGGTGTGCGTGTCGCGCAGCTTCGCCACGACCCCGATGTCCCCCGCGTGCAGCTCCGCGATCTCCATGCGGTCCTTCCCCACCGCCACGCACAAATGGTTGAGCTTCTCCACCGCCTGCCGGGGCGCGTTGTACACGTCCTGGCCGTTCTTCACGCCTCCCGAATGGATCCGGAACAGCGTCACGTCGCCTACGTGCGGCTCGGAGATGGTCTTGAACACTTGAGCGACGAACGGTGCGGCGTCGTCCGGCCGGAGCGTGAGGCGCTCCGCGCTTCCCCACTTCTCCCCCTCCAGCGGCGGCCGTTCCGCGGGCGAGGGAACCAGCTCCACCATCTTCGTGAGCAGCGCCCGCGTCCCATAGGTCAGCTCGGCGGCGCCGCAGAACAGCGGATACAGCTCGCCTCTTTGCATCCCCGCCTTCATCGCTCGGATCGCTTCCTCCCGACCGATCTCCTCGCCGCCGAGGTAGCGCTCGAGCAGGGTGTCGTCGGTCGCCGCGATGCTCTCGATCAGCTCCTGGGAGTACTTCGTGAAACGCTCCTGGTATTCGGCGGGGACGTCCACTTCGTCGTATTCCCCCGTCTTCGTGCCCTTCTTGTACAAGTGTGCCTGCTTCGAGAACAGATTGATGACCCCGTGGAATGCCGTTCCCTCCCCGACCGGGATCTCCACCGGGATCACCTTGGGGGTGAGCCGCTGCTTGATCGAGGCGAACACTTTCTCGAAGTCGGCGTGCTCCTTGTCCATCAGGGACACGAAGAACATCCGCGGCACGCCGCGCCGCTCTGCGTACTCCCACACCTTCTCCGTCCCCACCTCCACGCCAGCCGTCGCCGACACGACCACCACCGCCCCGTCCGCCGCCCACGCGCCGGCCAGGGCTTCGCCCGTGAAGTCGAGGTAGCCCGGCGTGTCGATGAGGTTGACCTTCGTGTCCATCCACTCGGCCACCGCGAGGGCCAGGTTGATGGAGTACTTGCGCTCGATTTCGTCTGCGGTGTAGTCGGTGAGGGCGGTCCCGTCTTTCACGGACCCGTGACGCTTGCTGGTGCCGGCCACGAACGCGAGGGCGTCGACGAGGGACGTCTTACCGCTCGCGCCGTGGCCCACGAACGCCACGTTGCGGATTTCTCCCGTCTTATAGACGCGCATGCGCGCGACCTCCTCCCAGGGGGGAAGAAAATATGCGGCGGGGAAGAACAGACTGCCAGGCGGATCGCAGCGCGAGATGCGAGGACGCGCAGACACCCGGACCAACGCTCTGACGCGGCACTGAAATCCTCCCGGGTGCCGCGGAAGGCGCGCAGGGGTAGGTTTCGATCAGCCCCTTCCCGGAGCCCCCATGAGTGTGTGGCATCGCCTCGGTGCGAAACACGAGCTGCTCGCCCGCGCCCCTTTCGCCCTCAAGCTCGACCGCCATGAGATCGCGGTGTTTCTCTACGAGGGGAAGTTCCGCGCCATTTCCAATACCTGCAACCACAAAGGCGGTCCGCTTTCCGAAGGGCGCCTGCACGGCGAGTTCGTGATGTGTCCCTGGCACGCCTGGGAGTACAGCGTGCTGACGGGGAAAGGGCCGGAAGGGTACGGAGATGACGCCGCCGCCGTGTACGCGGTGGAGGAACGGCCCGACGGCGTCTATGTCCAGACGCCCCCCGTCTCACCGCGGAAGCTCGCCAAGCACGAGCCGCACCCGCTCCTGGCGAAGCATGAGCGGCCTGCGGGCGCCCCGCCCCGGGTGCTCGGGATCTCGACCACGGCTATGGACGCGGTCAACCCGCGCTTCTCCACCTCCGATGCCCTGCTGGAGCACGCGATGCGCCATGCCAAGGAGACAGTGCACGCCGACACGCAGACAATCCGGCTGCGCGACCTCGCGTTCCGGCACTGCGAGGGGAACTACTCCAAAGCCTCCCACGCCTGCACCTGGCCCTGCGCCATCACCGAGCGCGACCCGGAGGATCAGCTCACGGCGGTGTACGAGGGACTCGTCCACTGGGCGGACGTCGTCGTGATCTCCACCCCGATCCGGTGGGGGAACGCTTCGTCGCTCTATTACAAGATGGCGGAGCGGCTGAACTGCGTGCAGAACCAGGTCACCATTCACAACAAGGTGCTGATCAAGAACAAGGTCGCCGCCTTTATCATCACGGGCGGGCAGGACAACATTCAGGGCGTGGCCGGGTCGATGTTCACGTTTTGGTCGGAGCTCGGCTTTATGTTCCCGCCCTTCCCGTTCATCGCCCACTCACGCGGCTGGGATGCCGAGGACATGGAGAACAACGTGCGCCAAGTGCGGATGAGCGACGGGTTGCGCGAAGCCTCGCAGGAGCTGGTCACCCGGGCCGTGGACTTCTGGAGGATCCTCGACGAGCACAAAGCCGAGATGGACAAGCCGATGGAGCGGGCCGGCCGCAAGGCGAATCCCGTGCAAATGCCGGAAGTAGCCGCCGTATGAGCCGCCGCATGGAGATCGCCAAGGCGTACGAGAAGGCCCTGTTCGCGGGGAAGATGGACGAAGTCGCGTCCTACTTCACGGAGGACATCGCGTACTGGTGCGCCGGGGCGCCGCCGATCGGCGGCGAGTGGCGCGGCCGCGACGCGGTGATCCGCTCCATGAACGCCCGCGAGCAAGGCCTCGGC
>JBOHSO010000239.1:0-2888 GCA_050921685.1 Gemmatimonadales bacterium | reverse complement strand
GCTCTCGGGAGGCGAGCAGCAGCGCGTGGGCCTGGCTCGCGCCTTCGCCGGCGAGCCCAAGATTCTGTTCGCCGACGAGCCGACCGGGAGCCTCGACGCCGAAACCGGCCGCGGCGTGATCGACCTATTGGTGGAGCTGAACCGCGATGCCGGCGCCACGTTGATGCTCGTCACCCACGATCCCGCGCTCGCCGCGCTCGCGCGGCGGGTCATCCGGCTCTCGGGCGGGACGATCGCCTCCGACACACGGGCGGATCGCGGGTGAGCGCGTCCTTCGCCCTCATCATGGCCTGGCGCGAGAGCCGCCGCAGCTGGCGCCGCCTCACGCTCTATCTCGGCGCGGTGAGCCTGGGCGTCGCGGCCCTCGTAGCGATCAACTCCTTCAGCGCCAACGTGACGTCCTCAGTGCGCGCACAGGCGCGCACGCTGCTCGGGGCCGACCTCGCGCTGGAGTCACGCAGCCCATTCCCCGAGCCCGTCCGTGCGGTGCTCGATTCCGTCGCGCGCTCGGGCGTCCCGGTCGCGCGGGTGACGAGCTTCGCTTCGATGGTGCTCGCCGAGCGGACGGGCGCCACCCGCCTGTTCGAAGTGCGGGCGGTGCGCGGCGGCTACCCCTTCTACGGCACGATCGAGACAGATCCGCCCGGCCTGTGGGACGCCTTTCGCGATGGACGTCGCGTGCTGGTGGATCCGGCGGTGCTCGTGCAGCTCGACGCCCGGATCGGAGATACGCTGAGCATCGGCGACGCCCGGTTCGCCGTGGCGGGCGTCGTCGCCGGCGCGCCCGGCGACGTGGGACTGTGGACGGCCATCGGGCCGAGGGTCTTCCTTCCCGCCCAGTATCTCGAGGAGACCCACCTGCTCCGCTTCGGGAGTCGCGCCCGCTATCGCGCCTACCTCGAGCTGCCGCAGGATGCCGCTGTCCAGCGGTTCCTCAACCGCCACAACGCGCTGTTCGAGCGGCACCGCGTCGGCTCCGACACCGTGGCCGAGCAGGAGGAGAGCCTGACGGACGCGCTGGGGCGACTGGCCCGCTTTCTCGGGCTCGTCGGCCTGATCGCGCTGCTCCTGGGCGGCCTCGGCGTGGGCAGCGCCGTGAGCGTGTTCGTCCGGGAAAAGCTCGACGCCGCCGCCGTGCTGCGCTGCCTGGGCGCCCGGCCGCGGACCGTGCTCACGATCTACCTGCTCCAGGCGATCACGCTGGGTTTGCTCGGCGCGGCGGCCGGAGTGCTGCTGGGCCTCGTCGTGCAGGCCGTGCTCCCCACGGTGGTGCGGGACTTTCTGCCGCTCGAGGTGTCCGTCGCGGTCAGTTGGCCCACCGTCTTCGCCGGGTTGGGCATCGGCACCGGGACCGCCGCGCTGTTCGCGCTGTTGCCGCTGCTCCGCCTGAAGGACGTGACCCCGCTCCTGGCGCTCCGGCGCGAGTTCGACGCCGACCCGGGCAAGGGGCGCCTGTGGCGACTCGCCGCCTACGGCGCGCTGCTCGCTGGGGTCGTCCTGCTCTCGCTGTGGCAGGCCCCGCGCCGCGAGGTGGGACTCGCCTTCGCGGGTTCCGTGGTCGCCACGACGCTCGTGCTCTGGCTCACGGCGCTCGGCCTCATGTGGGCGACGCGGCGCTACTTCCCCCGCCGGGCGAGTTACGTGGTCCGCCAGGGAGTCGCCAACCTGTTCCGACCGCAGAACCAGACGGTGGCCGTGGTGCTCGCGATCGGCTTCGGGGTGTTTCTAATCGCCACGTTGTACGTCGTGCAGAGGAACCTGGTGGATCAGCTGGCGCTGGACACCCGGCCCGACCGTCCCAACCTGGTGCTGTTCGACATCCAGGTGGATCAGCGGGACGGCGTCGTCCGGCTGCTGCGCGAGCGCGGCGTGCCGGCCCTCGACGCCGCGCCGCTCGTGCCGGCGCGGATCGCCGGTGTGAACGGGCGGTCCCCCGAGTCCCTTACCCGCGACTCGTTGGGGCGCCGGCCGGCCCGCTGGGCGCTGCGCCGGGAGTACCGCAACACCTATCGCGACACCCTGGTCCAGTCTGAGCGGCTGTTGGCGGGAGCGTGGTGGGATCGTCCACGCGTGGTCGGCGAGCTGCCGCGGATCTCCGTGGAGCAGGAGCTGGCGGCCGAGGTCGGGCTCGTACTGGGAGATCGCATCACGTGGAACGTCCAGGGTGTGCTCGTGGAAACGCGGATCGCGAGCATCCGGCAGGTCAGCTGGGCGCGGTTCGAGCCGAATTTCTTCGTGGTATTCGAGCCCGGGGTGCTCGAGCGGGCACCGCAGACGTTCGTGCTGCTCGCCCGAGCGGACGACGCCACGCGGCGCGCCGAGCTGTTGCGTGACCTGGTCGGCGCGTTTCCCAACGTCTCGGGGCTCGATCTCACGCAGGTGCAGCGGACGTTGGACGGCGTGCTCTCGCGCGTGTCGCTGGCCATTCGTTTCATGGCGCTGTTCAGCATCGGCAGCGGCGTGGTGATCCTGGTGGGCGCCCTCACCGCATCGCGGTTCCAGCGCGTGCGCGAGGCCGTGTTGCTCAAGACCCTCGGCGCGAGCGGCAGGCAGATCCGGCAGATCCTCCTCACCGAGTACTCCGCCTGGGGATCCCTGGCCGCGCTCACCGGGGTGCTGCTGGCCGCGGTCGGCGGGTGGGCGCTGGTCCTCGGATTCTTCGAGATGGACTTCCGGCTCCCCGCGCTGGCCCTGGCCGGTATCTGGGCCGCCGTGTGCGGGGTGACGGCGGTCGTGGGCTTCGCGAACAGTGGGCAGGTGCTCCGAGGGACGCCGCTCGCGGTGCTGCGGGAGATGAGCGAGTAGAGCGTCTCTACGGTTGCTGACCTCCGAGCACCGCCTGCAGCTCGCGCAGCACCTCCCCCAGCCGGCCGAGCTCTTCCCCGTAC
>JBOHSO010000238.1:0-4026 GCA_050921685.1 Gemmatimonadales bacterium | reverse complement strand
GTACCTGTACTACTACGGGTGGGAGCGGTGGAAGGCGGGCCGCGCCAAGTGGGTGCACTGGGGACTTGGGATCCTGCTCAACGTGTGGGGCACGATCGTGATGTTCATCGCCAACTCGTGGCTCACCTACATGATGAGTCCACCGGCGGGCGTCACGGCGGATACCGTTCCCGGCACCATCAAGCTCTGGTCGGCCATCGCCACGGCGACCTGGATGCCGATCAACATCCACCGGCTGATCGCCAACGTGGTGTTCGGCGGCGCCATCGTCGCCGCGTACGCGAGCTACCGCTTCCTCGCCTCCAGGAGCGACGAGGAGCGCGCGCACTACGACTGGATGGGCTACGTCGGCAACTTCATCGCCATTTCGGCGCTGATCGTGCTGCCGTTCGCCGGCTACTGGCTGGGGCGCGAGATCTACGAGTTCGACCAGTCGATGGGGATTACCATGATGGGCGGCTTCATGAGCTGGTTGTGGGTGATCCAGGCGTTCCTCATTGCCGTGCTGTTTCTGGCCGGCAACTACTACCTGTGGGTCGGGATGGGACGCATCCCGGGCGCCGAGCGGTTCCGGCCCTACACCAAGTGGCTGCTGGCCATCCTGGTGCTGGGGGCGATCGTGTGGGGGACGCCGCACACGATGATCGCCAGCTCGCAGGAGCTCGCGGCGATGGGCGGGTCCCACCACCCGTTCCTCGGGGTGCTGGGCGTGATGAGCGCGAAGAACACCGCGGTGAACCTGATGATCCTCACCACCTTCCTGTCGTTTCTCATGTACCGCCGCGCCAACAAGCGGCCGGTCGCCCCGTGGGCGCGCACCGGCACGCAGATTCAGGCGGCGATGTTCCTGGTCGCGGCGGCGGTCGTGTTGTTCTACGGGATCCGCGGCTACTTCGTGGAGGCGATCGTTCGCATCGGCTACAGCGTGTACCAGGTGCTCGCGGTGCTCGCCTGCATCGTGGGCGCGACGATTATCGACGTCCTGCTCGGCCGGGGAGCCGAGTCGCGCGGTGAGATCCAATGGGGGAAGATGCCGCCGCGGTCGCAGTACGCCCTGTTCATCCTCGCCGTGACGTTCACCTGGCTCATGGGGCTGATGGGGTTCGCGCGGTCCGGCATCCGGCAACACTGGCATGTGTGGCAGGTGATGCAGGACACCAGCCGGTATGCCGCGACCCCGGCCCTGGGCTACGCGGCGGTCATGATCAGCGTCTGCGTGCTGATCTTCCTCGCGCTCGTGGGCTTCGTCTTCTGGCTCGGCGGGCTGGCGGAGAAGTCGACGTTCGTCGAGTCGGGGGCGCGAGGGAGCGCGCATGTGGCGCACTAACCTCCGCGTCCTCGCGGTGGTATTCGGCACCCTCGGGCTCTATACCCTGATCGCCAACAAGATCCCGCAGGTGCAGTCGGAGGTGCCGAAGGCGCTGACGCTCGGCGCCGACGTCACGCCGGAGCAGCTCGTCGCCGCCGGGGAACAGGTCTACAACGGCATCGGCGGCTGCACCACGTGCCACGGCCTGGGCACCCGTGCCCCGAACCTGCTCACCGACGAGAAGGGCACCGGCCCCATCGGGACCCGCTGCGCCGCGCGCGAGCCCGGGAAGAGCTGCAAGCAGTACCTCTACGAATCGCTCGACAACCCCGGTGCGTTCGTGGCGAGCGGCTACGAGCCGATCATGCCGGTGGTGACGCGCCAGCTGCCGCCCAACCAGATCTGGGCGCTGATCGCCTTTCTCGAGGCGCAGGGCGGCACCGTGGACGTCACGGCGTCCGACATTCCGGCCGCTCCGAGCACGCCGACTCCGGGTGGAAGCCCGGGGAGCCCGGGAGGCGGGTCGTTCGCCGGCGGGAGCACCGATCCCCAGGCGCTCGTCAATGCCGCGGGCTGCCTCGGGTGTCACAAGCTGAACGGGGCCGGCGGCGCCGTGGGGCCCGATCTCTCGCGGCTGGGCGCGCGCCGCACCGCGCAAGCGATCCGCCAGAAGATCCTCGATCCTGCGTCGTCGGTCACCAAGGGATTCGAGCAATTCGCCGGCGTCATGCCCAAGACCTTCGGCACCATGATGAGCGCCGCGCAGCTCGAGGCGCTGGTGCAGTATCTGGCGGCCCGCAAGTGAGCGCGCTCAAGCATCCCTTCTGGCAGGCAGTCGCGATCCTCGTCATCGCGTTCGTCGTGGTCGACGTCGGCATTCCGCTGCTCCCCGGGAGCGCGGCCGTACCGGGGAGCGTGGTGCTCCAGTACATGGCCACGGTACTCGTCGGGGTGCTCATCTACGTGAGCGACAACGAGGAGCGGTGGCGTCAGTTCCAGGAGCCGATCCACGCCATGCTCGTGGAGCCCCGGCTCAAGCCGGTACGTGGCGGGTTGCTGGTGGCGGTGCCTCTCCTGGTGGGGTGGATCGCGTACGGCCAGGTGCGCACCGGAGTCGCCGCGCCGCCCAGCCTTCGCTCCATTCATCCCGCGCCACCTTCGGAGATCACCTTCCGGGGCAAGGCGATGACGCTCGCCGGCCTCGAGAACCCGTTGCGCGCCTTCCCCGATTCGGCCGCCGCGTTCGTCGCCGAAGGGAAGCGGATCTACTACCAGAATTGCCTCCCCTGCCACGGGGACCATCTCGACGGGCAAGGGCACTTCGCGCCCGGTTTCAACCCGCTGCCTGCCAATTTTCAGGACAACGGCACGATCGCCCAGCTCACCGAGAGCTTCGTGTTCTGGCGCATCGCGAAGGGGGGACCCGGCCTGCCGCGCGAGGGCGCGCCCTGGAACTCGGCAATGCCGCAGTGGGAGGAATTGCTCACCGAGCGCGACATCTGGCTGGTGACGCTGTTCCTCTACGAGCAAACGGGGTGGAAGCCGAGGACCTGGGAGAAAACGGGAGAGGGCCATTGATGGCGACTGGGCGGACGCTCGGGTGGGTCGATGGAACGGCACTGCTCGCGCTGGTGCTGCTATCCGGCTATCCGGCGATCCGCCTATCCGCCCAGGACACCACCGCAGGCCGGCAGGTCTATGAACAATGGTGCGCCGGCTGTCACGGCGACGCGGGTGCCGGGGACGGTCCGGCAGCACGCACCATGATGCCGCTCCCCCGCGATTTCACCGGCGCCATCTTCAAAGTCCGCTCGACCGCCAGCGGCCAGCTGCCGACCGACGCGGACCTCATGCGGGTGCTCGACGATGGCCTCCCGGGCACGGCGATGCCCGGATGGAAGGGGCGGCTCACCGACGGCGAGCGCCGCGCGGTGATGGCCTACCTCAAGACGTTTTCGGCGTTCTTCGCCGACACGACCCAGCGTCCCACTCCGCTGGCGTTCGGTTCGGAGCCAGGCGGGGGAACGGGAGCGGAGGCGATCCGGATCGGGCGCCAGTTCTATGACTCGATCGGCTGCCGCAAGTGCCACGGCGACCGCGGCCGGGGCGACGGGCCCTCGGCGCCGACGCTCAAGGATGACGCCGGCTTCCCGATCTTCGCGGCCGACCTGACGGAGAACTGGCGCTTCCGCGGCGGTGCGACGGCGACCGACGTGTATCATCGCCTGCGCACCGGCCTGGACGGCACCCCGATGCCGTCGTTTTCCGATCTCATCGATCAGAAATTTCTCACCGACCAGGAGTTGTGGCGCCTGGCGCAGTACGTGCGCAGCCTCTCGCCCCAAGGCGCGCCGGAGGTGCGCGACGTCATCCATGCGCCGCAGCTCACCGGCCCGCTGCCCGCGTCGCCCGACGATTCGGCCTGGATGCCCATCGAGCGCTACTGGTTTCCTCTCGTCGGCCAGGTGATCCGCCGACCGCGCTGGTTCGCCCCGGCCGTGAGCGGCGTGTGGGTCCAGGCGGCACACGACGGCCAGACGCTCGCCCTGCGAGTGAGCTGGGACGACCGCTCGCAGAGCCCCGACTCGGCGTGGCTTGAGTTCACCGCCCGCATGCTCGAGACCATGGCGACCGACGACTCGGTCGCCCCCGCGCCGGCACTGTGGCCAGACCAGGTCGCCGTCCAGTTTCCGTTGACGATTCCCGTGGGGATGGAG
>JBOHSO010000237.1:0-11286 GCA_050921685.1 Gemmatimonadales bacterium | reverse complement strand
CCGGATCCGGTGGTACTGAAGAGCCGGACCGCCCCGCTGTCCGGCACGTAGATGTTCATGATCATGCGGATCGTCGTACTCTTGCCCGCGCCGTTCGGGCCCAGCAGC
Organism: Gemmatimonadales bacterium; assembly: GCA_050921685.1. Lineage (GTDB taxonomy): Bacteria > Gemmatimonadota > Gemmatimonadetes > Gemmatimonadales > GWC2-71-9 > DASTHG01. The sequence continues at coordinate 11,178 of JBOHSO010000237.1, read as the reverse complement.
CCGTAGATCACTCCCGGCGGCACGCTGAGCGAGAGTGCGTCCACGGCGGTGTGGCCGGCGAACCGCTTGGTCACGCGATCAACGTCGAGAATGGACGTGGTCATAGCTCCCGATAGGAAGCGGTAGTCGACGGCCGACGTTTCAGGGAAGAAAACCTACTCCGTCGAGACCGGCTGCGCCGCCGACTGGAGGGCCGCGTGCAGCGTGTGCCAACACAGGCTGGCACATTTTACGCGGACGGGGAACTGCCGAACTCCAGCCAGGGCGGCGAGCTTGCCGACCTTCGCCGCATCGACGCGCGAGTCGGGCGCGGACGTCAGCATTGCGTGAACCCGGTGAAACAGCGCCTCGGCTTCGGGCGTCGTCTTGCCCTGAACGGCCTGGGTCATGAGCGAGGCCGACGCCTGGGAGATGGCGCAGCCCGATCCCCGGAATCCGATGTCCCGGATCACGTCCCCGTCGAGCTGGACTTCGAGCGTGATGCGGTCACCACACACGGGGTTGTCACCCTGCGCCGTGCGATTGGGTTGGCCCAGCTTCTTGAAATTCCGGGGACTACGGTTGTGGTCGATGATGATCTGTTGGTACAGATCCGTCAGATCGGCCATCAGGCGAAGACCTTCCGGACCTTCTGGACCGCCGCGACGAGGGCGTCCACCTCGGAGCGGGTATTGTAGAACGCGAAGGAGGCCCGGCACGTAGCCGGGACGCCGAAGAAGTCCATCACCGGCTGGGTACAATGGTGCCCGGTGCGGATCGCCACCCCTTCCTGGTCGACAATGGTGCCGACATCGTGCGCGTGCACCCCGTCCAGTACAAACGACACGACGCTCGCTTTCTGGTCCGCCGTGCCGATCAACCGGACGCCCGGGATGTCGCCAAGGCGGGCGGTGGCGTACTCGAGCAAGTCGCGTTCGTGTGCCGCCACGAGCGCCGCATCGAGCCGGCTCAGGTAATCGATGGCCGCACCGAGCCCGATCCCACCCGCGATGTGCGGCGTGCCGGCTTCGAACTTGGCCGGCAGCTCGGCGTACGTGGTGTGGGCGAATGTCACCGACTTGATCATGTCCCCGCCGCCCTGATAGGGCGGTATCGCCTCGAGCCGCTCCGTCCGGCCGTACAGCATGCCGATCCCCGTCGGGCCGAACATCTTGTGGCCCGAGACCGTGTAGAAATCGACGTCCAGGTCCTTGACGTCGACGCGCAGGTGCGGCGCCGCCTGAGCCCCGTCCACCAGCACCGGGATCCCCCGCGCGTGCGCCAGGCGCACGATGTCACCGATCGGGTTGATGGTCCCCAGCGAATTCGAGACGTGGGCCACGGCGACGATCTTCGTCTTCGGCCCGAGCAGGCGTTCGTACTCGTCGAGCAGCAATTCGCCTCGACGGTTCATCGGGATCACCCGCAGCGTCGCCGCGCGTTCCCCGCAGATGAGCTGCCAGGGAACGATGTTCGAGTGATGCTCCATCGCCGAGATCAACACTTCGTCGCCAGGCTGGAGGTTCGTCCGGCCCCAGCTGGACGCGATCAGGTTGATCCCCTCGGTGGTGCCGCGGACGAACACGATCTCATGCGTGTGGCGCGCGTTCACGAACGTGCGCGCCTTCTCGCGTGCCCGCTCGTATGCCGCGGTCGCCCGCTCGCTCAGGTAGTAGACGCCGCGATGGATGTTGGCGTTCTCGACGCGGTAATAGCGTTCGAGTGTCTCGATCACGGCGTGAGGCTTCTGGCTGGTGGCGGCGTTGTCGAGGTACACGAGCGGCTTGCCGCGAACCGTGGTGTGAAGCAGCGGGAAATCGACGCGCAGCCGCTCGACGTCCAAGGTGGAAGGGGCGGCGGTCGCGCGGGCCCGCTGGGTGGTCGTCACGCCGCGCTCACGCTCGCTTCGGGGACGCCCAGTCGCGCGCGCACGAGACTGTCGAGCCGTTCGCGCACCCCGGGGATCGCCACGCGATCGAGGATCTCGGCTCCGAAGCCGTAGGTGAGCAGCCCGCGCGCCGCATCGGGGCCGAGACCGCGGCTCTTCAGATAGAACAGCGCCGTCTCGTCCAACGGGCCTACGGTCGAGCCGTGGGTGCACTTCACGTCATCGGCGTAGATCTCGAGCTGGGGCTGGCTGTCGGCCCGTGCCGCCGCCGACAGCAGCAGGTTGTTGTTGGTCTGCTTCGAATCGGTGCGTTGGGCGCCGGGGCGGACGATGATGCGCCCATTGAACACGCCGCGCGATTCGCCGTCGAACACCCCGTTGAAGTACTCGTGGCTCTCGCAGTGCGGCTGCGCGTGCTCGATGGTCGTGTGATGATCCACGTGCTGGCTCCGTCCGAGCACGGACAACCCGTTCAGGATGAGATAGGCCCCCGTCCCATCCAGCACCGCGTTGAGCTCGTGGCGCACGAGCTTCCCGCCCAGTGCGATGGTGGTGAAGACGAGCCGACTGTCCCGTCCTTGATGCGACTGCGAGGCGGCCACGTGGTAGCCCTGCTCGCTCTCGCGCTGCACGCGACAATGATCGAGCCGCGCCCCGTCCTCGACCACGATCTCGGTCACGGCGTTGGTGAAGAACTCGCCCCGCCCCTGCGGCACCGCGTCGTAGGTCTCGACGACCTTGGCCTGGGCCTCCCGCTCGAGCACCACCAGCAGGCGGGGGTGGGTCATGGGACGTTCCCCGCCGGGTGGTCTGTGCCAGGTGAGGTGGATCGGCTGCTCGACGATCACGCCCGGCGGGACGCGAACCAGCACGCCATCCGCCAGAAACGCCGTCGCCAACGCCGTGAACGGATTCGCGTCCGGCTTCGCGTGCCGGGCCAGGTGGGCGCGCACGAGGTCGGGGTGGCGGCGCAGCGCGTCTGCGAGCGTCAGGACCTCGGCTCCGGCCGGCACGCCCCCGATCTCCCACTGTGCCGCGACCAACATGAAGGGCGTCTCCGCGATGGGCGCGACGCTGGTGAATCGCCACTGCTCTTGGCGCGTCGTGGGGAACCCGACGTCCGCGAACCGAGTGATCGCGGCTTCGCGCAGGCTCCGCAGCCACGCCGGCGCGCCCGACGCCCCGTTGGCGGTGAAGGACCGGTACTGCTCGAGGAAATGCTCCGTCACGCGGCCGCTCCCGCCCCCTCCGGCTTCACCCAATCGTAGCCCTTCGCTTCGAGCTCGAGCGCCAGCTCCTTGCCGCCCGACTTCACGATTCGACCGTCGGCCAGCACGTGCACGGAGTCCGGCACGATGTAGTTGAGCAGCCGCTGGTAGTGGGTCACCACCACGAAGGCCCGCTCGGGGGAGCGCAGCTTGTTCACCGCTTCGGCGACGGTCCTCAGCGCATCGATGTCGAGCCCGGAGTCGGTCTCGTCCAGGATCGCCAGCCGCGGCTCGAGCACCGCCAGCTGCAGGATCTCATTCCGCTTTTTCTCGCCGCCCGAGAACCCCTCGTTCACCGCCCGGTTCATGAGGCTGTCGTCCCACCCGATGGCCCTGAGCTGATCCTCGAGCACCTGGAGGAAATCGAGCGGATCGAGCTCGGGGAGCCCCCGGTGCTTGCGCAACGCATTCACGGCGGAGCGAAGGAAGTACGAATTCGTGATGCCACGGATGGCCACGGGATACTGGAAAGCGAGAAACACGCCCTCGCGCGCCCGCTCCTCGGGGGCGAGGTCGAGCAAGTCCTTGCCCTCGTAGCGCACCGTCCCCGCCGTCACCTGATACGCGGGGTGGCCGGCCAGCACCTGGGCCAGCGTGCTCTTCCCGGAGCCGTTCGGTCCCATGATGGCGTGGACCTCGCCGGTTCGGACGATCAGGTTCACGCCGCGGAGGATCTCGTTGCCCTCCACCGTCACGTGCAGGTTGTCGATCTCGAGCATCGGAGGGGTCGGGGTCATCCAACACTGCCTTCCAAGGAGATCCCGAGCAGGTTTTGCGCTTCGACGGCGAACTCCATCGGCAGCTCCTTGAAGACTTCTTTGCAGAAGCCGTTGACGATCATCGACACGGCGTCCTCGGCGGACAGGCCGCGCTGTTTGCAGTAGAAAATCTGGTCTTCCCCGATCTTCGAAGTCGACGCCTCGTGCTCCATGATCGCGGTGCTGTTGCGCACGTCGATGTAGGGGAACGTATGGGCGCCGCACTCGCTGCCGATCAGCATCGAATCGCACTGCGAGTAATTGCGCGCGCCTTCCGCGCCCTTCATGATTTTCACGAGACCACGGTAGGTGTTCTGGCCGTGGCCGGCGGAGATTCCTTTCGACACGATCGTGCTCTTCGTGTGCTTCCCGATGTGAATCATCTTGGTGCCGGTGTCGGCCTGCTGGCGGTGGTTGGTGACGGCCACCGAGTAGAACTCGCCGATCGAGCCGTCCCCCTGCAGGAGGCAGCCAGGGTACTTCCAGGTGATCGCCGACCCGGTCTCGACCTGGGTCCAGGAAATCTTGGAGTTCCGCCCACGGCAGGCCCCGCGCTTGGTGACGAAGTTGTAGATCCCGCCTCGGCCCTGCTCGTCGCCCGGGTACCAGTTCTGAATGGTGGAATACTTGATCTGCGCGTTGTCGAGCGCCACCAATTCGACCACCGCCGCGTGGAGCTGGTTCTCGTCACGCGTGGGCGCCGAGCAGCCTTCGAGGTAGGAGACGTGGCTCCCCTCCTCGGCGATGATCAGCGTGCGTTCGAATTGCCCAGTCGAGGACGCGTTGATCCGGAAGTACGTTGACAGCTCGAGCGGGCAGCGGACGCCCTTCGGGATGTAGGCGAACGAGCCGTCGGTGAACACGGCCGCATTGAGCGCCGCGAAGAAGTTGTCGTTCGCAGGAACGACCGAGCCGAGGTATTCCCGTACCAGGTCCGGGTGCTCGCGAATGGCCTCGGAAATCGCGCAAAAGATCACGCCGTGCTTGGCGAGCTCCTCCCGAAACGTCGTCGCGACGGACACCGAGTCGAACACCGCGTCCACCGCCACCCCGGCGAGTCGCTTCTGCTCGGTGATCGGGATCCCGAGCTTCTCGAAGGTCTCGAGCAGCTTCGGATCGACCTGATCGAGGCTTTCCACCTTCGGCTGCTGCTTCGGCGCGGCGTAGTAGCTGATCGCCTGGTAGTCGATCGGCCCGTACTTCACATTCGCCCATTTAGGCTCGGTCATCTTCACCCAGTTGCGATACGCCTTGAGGCGCCACTCCAACATCCAGTCCGGCTCGCCCTTTTTCCGGGAGATGAGCCGGATGACGTCCTCCGACAATCCCGGCGCCACGACCTCCGCCTCGATGTCGGTGACGAATCCGTATTTGTACGGCTGCAGGACCTGGGTTTCGATCGACGTCATACCGGCTCTCCCTGCGAAGGCGCGGGGATCACGTCGAACCTGACCGCGTATTCGCACGCGTTGCAGCCGCTGGCGATATGCGCCGTGCGTTCGACCGAGGCGGCGAGCACGGCCTGCAGGAAGTTCGCCTCCGCCGCACAGACCTCGGGGAAGCGCTCGGCAACGGCCCGAATGGCGCAGTTGTGCTCGGAGAAGCGAAACGCTCCGTTGCGCGCGTCCACCTCGGCCATGTAGCCGGCGTCGCTCATCACCCGCGCCACGGCCTCAAGCCGCTGCTCCGGCGCCACCCCGGCGAGCCGGTCCTGCATCTGACGGGTGAGATCGGCGAAGTGCTCCTCGAACATCTCAACCGCCGCCTCACGTCCCTGCTGCGTCGCCAGGCGGTCGAGCAGCTGCGTGAGCGTCTCCGCGTAGCGGTTCGGGAAAAGCGCCTCCCCCTGAGGGGAGAGGCGATAGGCGAATGTCGGCGCCCCGACACCGCGCTGCTCGCGGCCGTAGGTGGTCAACCCCTCTGCCTCGAGCCCCTTGAGATGATGCCGAATCGCGTTGGCGGAGACACCGAGTTTTTCGGCCAGCTGTCTGGCCGTGAGCGGTTGGGCACGCTTGAGATCGAGCAGAATGGAGGCCCGCAGTCCCTTGAAGGGGACTAATTCCGTAGGTGAGTGGCTCATATTGGTAGGGAAGCGTAGCCTCCAGAGTTGTACTTGTCAAACTAATTCAAAGAATATTTGTGTTAATCCCAACCTATTGCGGGAAGCCGAATTGCGGTTTTTCAACCGGGCTTGCGATCGTCATGTAGAATTCATATATTGCGCTTTATGAATACGAATGCACAAGCCACGTCGGACGTATTCGCCGCCTTGGGTGACCCCGTTCGACTACGGCTGGCATGCTGCCTCGCGGAGGAGCCAACCGGACTCTGCGTCTGCGAGCTCGTCGATGCCCTCACCGTGTCCCAGCCGAACGTGAGCCGGCACTTGAGGATCCTGCAACAGGCCGGGTTGTTGGACGTGCGGCGTGATGGCCGGTGGGCCTACTACCGGCTGCGGCAGGTGAATCATCCGTTGCTGAACGGTATCCGAACCTGCGTCGCATCGGCTTGCGGTTGCATGGACATCCAGGATGACTTGGTGCGCTTGCGCACCCGCCTCAGTCTGCGGCGCGGGGGCAAATGCGTGATCGGCACGCGATCGCGCCCCCTGAGCCGCGTGAACGACCGGAAAGGGGGTGAGCCGGATGTGCGATTGCCCGTTGTGCACTAGCGGTTGTTGTTAGTGAGCCGGTGATCGGTTGGGAGACGCGGAGACGGCCGCTCCGCTCTCTCAATACGCGTCGCGATTGATCTCCCGAATCAAGCGCTCGTAGTCCTCCGGCGTGTTGATGAAATCTATGACGGCTGGATCGTCGACTGGAATCTGATGCACCTCGGACAGGTGGGCGTGCAGCACCGCGCGGGCGCCCTCGCGGGTGGCTGCCTCGCTCTTGCGCAGCTCCGGGAACAGGCGCTGGTCCCAGATCACCGGATGGCCGCGCCGCCCCGCGAAAGTCGGCAGCGTGATGGCCGGACCCAGCCGGCGGTAACTCTCCACCAGCCGCTCCACGGTTGCAATGAGCACGTGGGGCAGGTCCACGGGCCAGACGAGCGTGGCGGGGGGTTGAATCGGTTCCAGCGCCTCGAGTGCGCAGCGCAGTGAGGCGATCGGGCCGCCGTCCACATCCGGGTTCTCGATGAGCATGCAGTCGTGTGACGCGATTGCCGGCCGCACGCGCGCGGCATCGAGCCCGAGAACCACTACGCGGGTCTTCAAGTCCAGGGCCTCGAACGCCTCCAGGATACGGACGATGAACGGCTCCCCCCGGAAATCGAGCAGGGCCTTGGGAACGCCCATGCGGGACGAGAGGCCACCTGCGAGTATCACCCCTGCCAGAGGCATCGAACGTCACCGAAGGCGAGAGGCTCGGTACACACCGTTAAGCTGCCCCTAAGTGGCTGTGGCCACTTCATATACTACACTTGTAGGGGTACGGCAAACCATTCCTGGTTGTTGTGCGTCGGGCCGGAAATCGCCACATTAGCGCCCCCTATGGCCGTCCGCCGCATTCGCCAGCTTGGCGACCCTATCCTGCGCGTGCGCTGCCAGCGCCTGGAGCAGCCTTCCTCGGCCGCGGTTCGGCTCGTGGCCGACGACCTGCGGGACACGCTGAAGACCGCGAAGAAGAAGTTCGGGATGGGACGGGCGCTCGCGGCTCCGCAGATCGGCGCGCCGGTGCGGGTGATCGTGGTCGATATCGACGGCGCGAAGCAGCGCATGACGCTGGTCAACCCGGAGATTGTCGACGTCGGCTTCGAAGATTTCGACGTCTGGGACGATTGCTTCTCGTTTCCTGGCCTCTTGGTGCGCGTGAATCGCGCCTACCGTGCCACGATTACCTATACGGACTTGAAGGGGAAGCCCCACACCTTGGAGTCCCACGGGCCGATGGCGGAGCTGTTGCAGCACGAAATCGATCATCTGGACGGGGTGCTGGCGCTGGATCGCGCGGTGGGGCTCGACCCATTCGCGTTCCGACGCGAGTGGGAGCAGTACCACGATCCCGCGGAGCGCTACGGAAGCCCCCGCCCTCGCGAAGCCCCGCCCGACTGACGTTCGCGGCGCCGGCGGACACTCGCTCAGCGCCGGCGGGCCACGAACAGTTGGGTGAAGAAGAACGTGCCGTCGCCGGCTCGCACGACGCCGACGCCCGTCACGTCGAATGCCCCCTCGATGTTTTCGCGGTGGTGCGTGCTGCGCACCCAGCCGCGCAGCGCCACCGACGCCGTGCGAGCGACGTCGTAGTTGTTCAACGCCACGTTCTCGGCGACCGCCTCGAGCCGAACGATCCGCCCCGCTGCGGCGGCGCGCCTGGCGAACTCGTCGTGGCCCAAGGGGACGCGGCGCGTCGCCATCGCGCCGCTGTGGGCGCGGGCGATGGTCGCGAGTGCCGTGTCGTAGCTCAGGCGCGGCAACCGACGTCCGACGCGGTGCTCGTTGACCAGCCGGGCAACCTCGCGCTCGACCGTACCAAAATCGCCGGCTGGCACCACGCGCTCACGCGGCGACCCGCCCGCGGCGCAGGCGGCGAGCATGCCCAACACGACACCGCGTGCCAGCATCGTCCGCGGCCCATGGCGTCGGCTCATTCCGCTCCCTAGATTGCGCCGTGACGGGGGTGCCCGGCGACGCGTTGCCGGGCTGAGATCATACCCTTTGGACCTGATCCGGGTAATGCCGGCGAGGGAAGTCAGGAAGACGATGCGTGGTGCGTCGTGCGTTGTTCGATTCGGCGAGCCGCCGGGCTGGCGGTTCACCGACACAATCAACGCACCACGCACCACGAACGCTTTCGGGGAGGTCCGATGACCTACGTGACCCAGATGTTCCACGCCCGCCAGGGCACCATCACCACCCAGATGCACCGGGTCGCCGAGCGGGAGGACGTGCCGGTCGTGTTGGTGCGCGAGGAGGTGGCCCGCGGACGACTGGTCATCCCGGCCAACGTGCACCATCTGGCCAAGCGCCTCGACCCGATGGCGATCGGGACCGTGGCACGGGTGAAGGTCAACGCCAACATCGGCAATTCGGCGGTCACCTCCGACGTCGCCGGCGAGCTCGAGAAGCTGCACCACGCGGTGCACTACGGCGCCGACACGGTGATGGATCTCTCGACCGGCGGTGACATCGACGCGAGTCGGCAGGCGATCATCGACGCGTCGCCGGTGCCGATCGGCATGGTGCCGATCTATCAGGCCCTGACCGAAGTGGGGAAGGTCGAGGACCTCACGGCCGACGACCTGCTCGACATGGTGGAGCACCAGGCGCGCCAGGGCGTGGACTACATGACGATCCACGCCGGGGTGCTGCGCGAGCACGTGCCCCACGCGCTTGGCCGCGTGACCGGCATCGTCTCGCGCGGCGGTTCACTGCATGCCTACTGGATGGCGGCGCACAACCGGCAGAATCCCTTCTATACGCACTTCGATCGCGTCCTCGAGATCGCGCGCCGCTACGACGTCACGCTCTCGCTGGGCGACGGTTTGCGGCCCGGCTCGCTCGCGGACGCCAACGACCGGGCGCAGTTCGCCGAGCTCCACGTGCTGGGTGAGCTCACCCAACGGGCGTGGGCGCGGGACGTGCAAGTGATGATCGAGGGGCCCGGTCACATCCCGATGCACCTGATCGAGATCAACGTCCGCAAGGAGAAGGAGATCTGTCGCGAGGCGCCGTTCTACACGCTCGGCCCGCTGGTCACCGACGTCGCGCCAGGGTACGATCACATCACGTCGGCGATCGGGGCGGCGATGATCGGCTGGCACGGGGCCGACATGCTGTGCTACGTGACGCGCAAGGAGCACCTCGGCCTGCCCAACGCCGAAGAGGTGCGCGAAGGGGTGATCGCTTACAAGATCGCGGCCCACGCGGCGGACGTCGCCCGCGGCCGCGCCGGTGCGCGCGATCGGGACGATGCCCTCAGCCGCGCGCGGTTCGCGTTCGATTGGAATGAGCAGTTCCGCCTTGCGCTCGACCCCGACCGCGCGCGCGCGCTGCATGACGAGGCATTGCCGGCCGAGTATTTCAAGTCGGCCGAGTTCTGCGCCATGTGCGGGCCGAAGTTCTGCTCGATGCACATCACGCGGGAAATCGAGCGGAAGTTCAGCAAGGAGGCCGGGGTCCAGCGCACCGAGCCCGACCCGTTGCCGGTACGCTGAGCCGCTCCAGTGCACGGGAACGCCGCGGTCTCACGGCCTGTCCTGCCCAGAGACCTCGTCAGCGATGTAGGGAACAAACGCCGCCGTCGTGTCGTCGAGGCTGCGCGGTGGTCGATAGCGGAACCAGTCGCGGCCAGGGAACCGCCCGCGCAGGACCGCATTCCAGGGCCCGAAGTCACGCGCGAACACGATGGCGCCCCCCAGCGACCCGTCCGGGTCCAGGCCTTCGAGCTCTAGAAAGGGCGCGAACGGCGCCACACCCACGGAATCCGCCTCGATCTCGCGCACGCAGACGGGAGCGAGCACAGCGCCCTCGGCCAGCAGGAAGCGCTGGTCGGCGCTGAGCCCCGGCACCGGAGCCAATGGCGCGGCGGGGCGCGTGGCTGCCCAGAGGCGATCGAACCGGCCGGCCGTGTCGCTCAGGGGGCGTGCCTCCTCGGCGACCAACGCCACCTGCACATCGCAAGCGTCCGACGATAACAAGAGGCGCTCCGCCTGCCCAGGACGCAGGCCGACGGCTCGCAGCCGCGCATTGAGACGCGCGCGCCACCCCTCGTGCACGAACACCAGTGCGTTCCGGAGCTGAGCGGCTCGCACCATCGCCGCGATATCCGTCTTGAGCTTCGTCCGCGCCGCGTGGTAGGCGTGTGTCCGCGATCGCACGCTCGACACTCCATTGGGCACGAGCCATCCGTATAGCAGGCACAGCGGTAGCACCAGCATGACGGCGCGCCGCGCCATCCCGCCAACGCGCTCGCTAACGAGCCCGGGGGCGCGCGCCGAGAAGATTACGAAGGCCGGGACGGCTGTGAACATGAAGCGGGGCCCGGCAAAGAATCCGTCGAACCAATACAGCGCGTACCCGAGCAGGATGGCGCCCATCAGCCCCAGCAGGAGTCGGTCCCACCGCGTCACGCGCCGCAGCGCCAGCAGCGCGGCGACGATTGGGACGAGACCTGGCAGCGGCCACTCGAACAGATTGCGATTCAGCCGCATCAGGTTCGCGGAGGCCAGCAGCAGCCCGTGCACCGGCGTGTGCGGCTGGCCGAACGGGTCTGGATGGAAGCCCAGGCGGTGGTCCGGTCCGTAGAGCGCGTCGTAGGCAAACAGCATGGGGGAACCGGTCGTC
>JBOHSO010000236.1:0-14099 GCA_050921685.1 Gemmatimonadales bacterium | reverse complement strand
GGCGCTCCGCGCTGGCGCGCCGCAGCCACTGGGCCACCCGGCCGGCGCGCGCGGCGGCGGCTTCCTCTGTTGCCCCCAGGGCCACGAACCGCACCAGGCCGACGTGCGGCGGATAGGTCGGGTGCGGGGGTGCCCGCAGGGGAAGCTCGGCCGCGGCGAATCCCGTCACATCGTGTGCCGCCGCGGCCCGCAGCGCGTGGTGGTCGGGCGCCCGCGTCTGCACCACCACCCGTCCGCCGGCGGGTCCGCGCCCCGCCCGCCCGGCGACCTGGGCCACCAGCTGGAAGGTGCGCTCCGCGGCACGGAAATCGGGGAAGTGCAGGCCCGTGTCGGCATCCACCACGCCGACGACCGTCACCTGCGGGAAATCGAGCCCCTTGGCGATCATCTGAGTGCCGAGCAGGATATCCACCTCGCGTCGCTCGACTCGCTCCAGCACCCGGCGGTGCCCCCATTTGCTGCTCGTGGTGTCGAGATCCATCCGGGCGATGCGGGCGGCGGGAAAGCGCAGCCCCACGAAGTGCTCGAGCTGCTGCGTCCCCAGCCCACGCATGCGCTGGGTTTCCCGGCCGCAACGCCGGCACGCCGCCGGCACCGCCGCTTCGTGCGCACAGTAGTGACACCGCAGCGCGGCGGGCGTCGCGTGCACGGTCAACGCGATGGCGCAGCGTGGGCACTGCGGCACGTCGCCGCACGACGGACACTGCAGGAAGGACGCGAAGCCGCGACGGTTGAGCAGCAGGATGACCTGCTCGCGCCGGTCCAGGGCCTCGCGCACCGCGCGGTCCAGCGCTTCGCTCCACGGCACCGCACCCGACTCGGGAACGCGCGGCGCCGCACGGAGATCGACCAGCTCGACCGGCGGCAGCGGGCGGTCGTCGATGCGGCGCGGCAGCGCGAAGCGGCGCACCGCGCCGGTCCCGACCCGGTGCAGCGTCTCGAGCGACGGGGTGGCGCTGCCGAGCACGAGCCGCGCCCCCTCCAGGCGCGCCCGCACCGCCGCGACCTCGCGCGTGTGGTACCGCGGCGCCGTGCCCTGCTTGTAGGTCGGCTCGTGCTCTTCGTCCACCACGATGGCCGCCAGCCGCTGCACCGGGGCGAACACCGCCGAGCGCGCCCCCACGGCGACGCGCCGTCGCCCCTGCCGCAGTGCCCGCCAGGCGTCGACGCGCTCACCGTCGGAGAGCGCCGAGTGCAGCACCGCCACCTGGTCGCCGAACACACCGCGCACGCGCGCCACCGTCTGCGGCGTGAGCGCGATCTCGGGCACCAGCAGAATGACCCCCTGGCCGGACGCCACCTCACCCCGCAGCAGTTCGAGATACACCAGGGTCTTGCCCGATCCCGTGACGCCCTGGAGCAGCACGGGGACGTCGCGCGGCGTGGCGAGGGTCCCCGCGACGACGCCACGCTGGTCGGCGGTGAGCGTGCGGGGAGGCGCCACCTCGAGATCGGCGAACGGGTCGCGCGGACGCGCCACCCGGGTGACGCGAGCGAATCCCTCCCGTACCAGGCCGTCGAGCACCGCCTGGCTCAGCTTGAGCTGCTCGACCAGATGCCGCGCCGGCGCCGAGCCGCCCAGCGCTTCCAGCGCCTCGTACGCCGCGCGGCGCTTCGGGGCGCGCGCAAACGCGCGCTCGCGCTCCAGCAGTGAGGGCAACGCGTTCACCAGCTCGAGCGTCCGCTCGTCCCGCTCCGCCGGGGGGGCACGGCGGCCGGTCCCGCCACCCCACAAGGCGCCCGGCAGCAAGGCGCGCAGCGCCAGTCCCAACGGACATCCATAGTAGGTGGAGAGCCACTCCCCCAACCGCAGCAGCGCTGCCGAGAGCGCCGGCTCGGCGTCGGGGGCCTCGAGAATCGGCCGGGCCGCTCGCACCGGTGGCTCGGCGCCGCAGCCTAGCACGATGCCGACCGTCCGCCGGCGCTGCAGCGGCACGACCACGCGCGCGCCCGCGACCACGCGCTCGGCGAGCGCGTCGGGGACCTCGTAGCGGTATGGAGTGGAAACCGGGAGCGGCAGCAGGACGTCGGCGAACCGCGGTATCGCGGCCATCGCGGTCATCGCCGCGCGACGCCCAGGCCCGGCTCCGTGGGAAGAGTGATGCGGCCGTGGTCGATGCACGCCCCGGTGAAGGGATCGTCCACGGTCAGCGCGGCGCCGTCCAGATCGGCGACGTCCACGAGCGGGGTGAACTGCGCCGCCGCGCTGATCCCGATCGACGTCTCGATCATGCAGCCGACCATCACCAGCAGGCCGTGGGCGCGGGCGGTGGCGATCATGCGCAGCGCCTCGCGCAAGGAGCCGCACTTGGCGAGCTTGATGTTAATCCCGTCCACCGCGCCGGCCACTTTCGGAATGTCAGTCGCCACGAGGCAGCTCTCGTCCACCACCACCGGAATCCCGGGCGACGCCCGCCGCACCGCCGCGACCCCCTCCAGGTCCTCCGGGACGAGCGGCTGCTCCAGCAGCTCCACGCCGTATTCCTTCAGGACCGGCAGCATCGCGATCGCCCGCTCGCGCGTCCACCCGGCGTTCGCGTCCACCCGAATGGGCTTGGTGGTCGCCGAGCGAATAGTCTCGAGCAGCTGCTCGTCGCCCTCGGTGCCCAGCTTGATCTTGAGGATCGGATAATCGGAGGCTTCGGCGACTTTCTGCCGCAGCTTGGCGGGCGTGTCGATCCCGATCGTGAACGACGAGCGGGGAGCCTGCTCCGGGTCGAGTCCCCACAGCCGCCACAGCGGCTGCCCGAGGCGCTTGCCGACGAGGTCGTGCAGGGCGCCGGACAGCGCCGCGCGCGCCGCCCCGTTCTTCGGCACCGCCCGTTCGAAGCGTCGCTCGGCGTCCTCCAGATCGAAGGGGTCGTCAGGGAGGCGCGCCGCCAGCGTATCCAGCGCGGTGAGCACGGTTTGCGCGGTCTCGCCGTAGTAGGACCACGGCGACGCCTCGCCCCACCCCTCCACCCCGTCCGCGTCGGTGATACGGACCCAGACGACGTCGAATGCGCTCCGCCCGCCGCGCGCGATGATGAAGGGGTGCCTGGTATGGAGGGTGACGACTTCTGCCGACAGCGTCAGAGCCATCGGTTTTTCCGCAGCCACCAGAGCATGGCGCCGGAGACGGCGAACATCGAGCCCAGCGCCCAGTAGAAGCCGATCGGGTCAGCGGTGAGCGGCAGGTGGGCGAAGTTCATGCCATAGATGCCGCCCACGACGATCATCGGCAGCGCGATCGTCGCCACGATCGACAGCTGCTTCATCACCTTGTTCATCCGGTTGGACATCTGCGAGAGATAGGTCTCGAGCACTCCCGCCAGCAGGTCGCGGGTCGCGTCCACCGACTCCATGATGCGGATCGTGTGATCGTAGACGTCCCGGTAGTAGAGCTGCGTTTCGGTCCGGATGTAGACCGACGGCCGGTTGGTGAGGACGTTGAGCACCTCGCGCAGCGGCCCGATGTGACGGCGAAACGCGAACGCCGAGCGCTTGGCCTTGAAAATCTCGTGAATCAGCCGCTCATCGAACGCCTCGAACAGCCGTTCCTCGAGGCTGTCCACCAGCTCGTTCAGCTGCTCGACGACCGGGAAGTAGGCATCGACGGCCTGGTCGATGATGGCGTGCATCGTCATTTCGGCGCCACGCCCCAGCAGATCGGGGTTGCGCATCAGCCGCTCGCGCGTCGAATCACAGCTCGGGCTCGCGATGGCGTGGACCGTGACGAGGAAATTCTTGCCGAGGAAGAAGTAGAGGTTGAAGGTCTCGAGGTCGAAGGGGTCGGGCGTGGCGCGATCGAACCGCAGCCCGCTCGCCACGACGAAGATGTAGCGGTCGTACTCCTCGAGCTTCACTCGCGACCCGGGCGAGAACGTATCCTCGATCGCCAACGGGTGGAATTGGAACACTTTCTCGAGCAGCGCCTGCTGGTGCATGTTCGTGCTGTCGATGTCCACCCACAGCTCGCCATCGCCCGATTCCAGGATCTCCCGCATCCGGATCGGGGACAGGTCGAGCTCCAACCCGCCGTCGGGGCGGCGGTACAGGCTGGCTGGCCAGTGCTTGGAAGCGGCCGGCGCCGCGGCGGTGGTCACACTCAAGTATCGGGGGCGCGGGGTGAGTCAGGCAAGCGCGGTGACCAGCGCGGTCACGCCCGCGGCGAGCAGGTCGAGCCGGTAGCCTCCCTCGAGCACGGCGATCACCGGACGGCCGGGGACCCGCGTCCGCAGCGCCGCAGTCCACGTCGCCACGTCCTCGGGAAGGAGCGTGAACCCGCCCAGTGGGTCGCCGGCCAGCGAATCGAAACCCGCGGAGACGAGCAGCGCGTCGGGCGCCCAGCCGGCCAGCGCGGCGTCCACGGCGCGGAGCAGGTCGTCGACGTAGCGCGCCCGGGGAAGTCCCGGGGGCCGCGGCACGTTGAACACGTTCCCCACCCCGCGCTCGTCCGCCGCTCCGGTGCCGGGATACCAGGGAAACTGGTGCAGCGACACGAAGCGGATCGACGGGTCGGCCTCGATCAACGCCTGGGTGCCGTTGCCGTGGTGCACGTCCCAGTCCACGATGAGCACTCGCCCAGCGCCCAGGGCCTGGGCGTGGCGCGCGGCCACCACCACGTTGTTCACGAAGCAAAATCCCATGGCGCGGCCCGCGAGCGCATGATGCCCGGGGGGACGGGTCGCGGCAAACGCCGCGCCGCGCTGGAGCCCCAGCTCCACCGCCCGCAGCGCCACCCCGGCCGAAGCCCGCACCGCCTCCCAGCTTCGTGGTCCCAGGTACGTGTCGCCGTCGAGCGCCCCACCGCCCGCGGCGGCCAGTTCCTCGAGCACATCGAGATACCTCGGCAAGTGCACGCGCTCGAGCGCCGGGCGGTCTGCCGGCGTTGCTTCCTCCCACGCGATGAGCGGCGCGATCCCCGGCGCGCGCAACGCGTCGAGCACCGCCGCGATGCGCTCGGGGCGCTCGGGGTGCCCGGCCCCGGCCTGGTGCAGGCGGGTGGCGGGATGAAAGGTGACGGTGGTGGGCAGGCGCTAGTTCTGCAGGTGGCGCTCTTTCAGCAGCTGCCGGATCGACTCCGCGGCGGCCTTCATCTCCCGCCGTCCGGCATCGACGTCGGCCAGCGTGCGCCGGTAGCGTCGCCACGCGAGCACGACCGCGGCGGCGGCGAGGGCGCACGCGATGCCCCCTCCGACCAGCCCGCCGCGCCCGAGCTCCAATCCGAACCACACCAGTAGCACCGCGTCGAGCAGCAGAAACCCGACCGCGAAGGTGGCGACGGGGCGGCCTGGGGGCGTCACCACACGGGGCGGCGGCGCCGCGGCAGCACGATGAACGGAGCGTTCGCTCCGGCGCCGAGCGCCTGGAGCGTCGTGGATTCGTCCAGCACGGCGCCGCCCCGGAATTTTACCTCGTACTCGTCCAGGTCCATGCCGGTGCGCTTCAACGCCTGCGCCAGCGCCAGGCGCTTGAGCTCGGCGACCGTCGTCCCCGGCTCCACGGCGAGCACCACCTGGTCCCAGACGTCGGTTACCATGACGCGTACGGCGAAGCGGCCTGCGACCGCCGTCATGCGACCTCCACCGCGCCGGCGAGCGGCAAGGTCGAGAGGAATCGCCCCACCGCCTGGTCGAAAAACAGCGTCGACGCGCGGACCCGGGACTCCCCGCCCGCGATGGGGGTCGCGTGGAACACCACCTCTTCACCACCCTGCCCGCGCAACACGACGAACTGAGGCCCTTCCATTTCCACGAACGCCGCGTGGTGCGGCAGCCGCTCGGCGAAAAAGCCCTTGGCCCGAGCCAGCACCTCGGCCGGGGCGAGCGTCACCGTGGTGGTGTGGGTCATGGCAGCGGCAGGATGGCGATGCCGGTGGGTTGCAGCGGCACCGGCGTGGTCGCGACCCTCGTCCGGGTCGTCAGGTCGATCACGTCCACCGCGCCCGGGTCGATCCCGATGCTCTCCTGCGTGACGAACGCGTAGCGGCCGTCGGGCGAGTACGCGACGCCGTGCGGGATCTTCTTGGTGGTCGGGATACGGGCTACCTCGACGAGCGAGTCGGCGGCGATGAGCGACACGCTCTGCGCTTTCTTGTTGGTGACGATCAGCCATTTCCCATCCGGCGACGGCTCGACGTTGTAGGCACCGGTCGCGGTGGGAATCTCCTTCACGAGCGCGAGCGTGCGTGCGTCGAGCACTTGCAGCGTGTTGGTGTGGTTGCACGCCACGTAGAGCCGCTGGTCGTCCGGCGAGACCGACACGAACGTCGGGGCGCAATCGTGCGCCGGGCCGGTCGGGGGTGTCCCCGTCATCCCGGCGTGCCCCATCCCCTCGCCCGTCTTGTGCCGTCGCGTGATCGCCAGCGATTGGCGGTCGATCTCCAGCACCTCGTCGGAGTTCATGCAGGACACGTACACGAACGTGCCCGCGTGATTCACCTTCACTCCATGCGGCATGTCGCAGGCGGGGAGGCTGGTGAGCAACACCATCTGCGGCGCATAGACGATCGATACGACGTTGGTACGGGGATGGTCCCCGTGGAAGTCGGAGTTCGCCACGAACGCCAGCTCGGCGTCGGGCGTCACCGAAATGGTGGTCGGGAACATTTCGACCTGCGTCCGACCGAGCAGCGTGTCACCGTCCACGGCGATCTTCCACAGGCTGCCGAACGGGGTCCCGTGGGCGATGGACACGTAGTAGGACCGCCCGTCGGGCGACACGGTGATGTTGTGCGGCCCGTCGATGTCGGCGGGCATCACCCCTACCGGCACGGTTTTCGTGGTCGTGAGCGTCGTACCGTCCCAGGCGAGCTGGCTGACGATATCGCCCGATTCACTCACTACATACAGCCGATAGCGGGCCGCGGTGGGCGTCTTGGGGGCGGCTTGTTGGGCGACCACTGGGCCCGCCAGCGCCAACCACAGCGCCGCGGCCCGCAGTACATACGAAGGCGTCAAGGAACACTCCAAGGTCGGCGTCGGTTCGGACATTGTGACAGTCGGCTTGCCAACTTGATCATAACATGTTGCCAACTAGGCATCTAGGAGGGCTCGGGAGGCGGCACGACGGTTGCCTCCGAGCGTCGCCGGCGAGGCCAAGGGGCCTCCGTTCTGAGCCAAACAGGCAATTCGTGCAAGGGAGGAAGGACGATGTATCTGACCACTCGCAGAATCACCAGAGACCCGGCGTCGGACGTTGCGACGCTGGGCGGACGCATCAACCGGCTGTTGAACGACGTGTTCGCTGGGACGGATTGCAGCGCGACGACGGCTCCGCTCAGCGGGGCCGTTCGTCGTTCTTACCCGTCCAACAGCTCCGTGAGCCGGTGTTCCACCTGCGAGTTCGGCACCGCCTCGGCACCCAGCGTGCGCGCCTCACGCAGCAGCTCGGCGCCCACGTGGGAGCCGAACGCCAGCGTTGGAACGCCCCGGGCCACGAATCCCCGGACCCGCTCCTCCCAGCCGGTTGCTTCGAGCTCGATCACCGCAAGCTCGCCCACCGCGGGATCGCGGGTCACCTCCCCACCAGCCGCGGCGACTACCCCGCCGAGCTTGGAACGGAACAACAGGTCCCGCGTCAGGACGTAGACCCGCTTACTCATCCAGTCGCTCCACCGTCACGGTGTGCGACACCGGAGAGACCGGCTGGCGCAGCGCGGCCAGCGCGGGCGTGCGCCCCGGCAGTACGAGCACCGCCTCTCCCGGCGGCGGTTCGTCGAGCTGGTCCAGCGTGAGGAAGCGCCACGCGCGCCGCTCGGCCGGCGGGACGGCCGCCCGGTAGCGCCGTCCGTGCCACACCAGCTCGTAGCACTCCCCGGTGACGCGATCCGAGTCTCCCTCGAGGAACACATCGTCGTCCACCTTGTACACGCCCGGCGCCAGTCCTTCGCCGCTGCGGTAGAACACCGGGTCGAAGGGCTCGCCGTCCGCGCGCGCGAAATTCTGCTCGGCGGCCCAGTCGTATGCCTCCAGGCCGGCCAGGTTGGCCTGCCACTCGAGATGGTGGCGCAGCTCGTGGGTGAGGGTCTCCCACGTTTCCTCGCGCCAGTCGAGGTCGCCGAGCTTCGCCAGGGCCGCGAACGACCCGTGATAGAGGACGATGCGGGATTGGAGATCCGCGCCCGAGCCGCTCCACTCGAGCGGGATACACTCGCCCAGCGTATAGATGTCCGCGCGCAGCGGGTGCGGGACGCTCTTGGGGCTCACCGCCACGTCCACCACCCCGTCGAGATACGATGCGGGGACTTCCTTCAGCAGCCGTTGGACGAGGTGACGGAAGTCATCCTCCCGCACAGCCACCCCACCCAATTGCGGATTGCCGATTGCCGATTGCGGATTTGAAGAAATCCGCATTCCGTACTCTTTTCAACTGGCGAGCTTCTGCTCGAGATACTCTACCAACCGGTCGGCGGCGATGCGGTCCTGTTTCAACGTGTCGCGATCGCGCACCGTGACGGTCTGGTCTTGGGTCG
The DNA here is from genome assembly GCA_050921685.1 of Gemmatimonadales bacterium. Lineage (GTDB taxonomy): Bacteria > Gemmatimonadota > Gemmatimonadetes > Gemmatimonadales > GWC2-71-9 > DASTHG01. The sequence goes on along the minus strand of JBOHSO010000236.1, from coordinate 5,644 downwards.
ACTGGCCGTCCACCGTGATCCCGAACGGCGTGCCCGCCTCGTCCTGGCGGCGATAGCGCCGGCCGATTGAGCCGCCGTCGTCGTAGAACAGGTTGAACCGCCGGCGCAGCCCGTCGTAGATGCGGCGGGCGAGCTCGGGCATCCCGTCTTTGTTGACCAACGGAAACACGGCGGCCTTGAGCGGCGCGAGACTGGGCAGAAACCGCATCACCACGCGCTTCTCCCCAGCCACCTCTTCCTCGTGATAGGCATCGCACAGCACGACGAGAGCGGTCCGATCGGCGCCCACCGACGTCTCGACGACGTACGGCACGAAGCGCCCGTTGGTCGCCGGATCCACGTATTCGAGCTTCTTGCCCGAAAACTCCTGGTGCCGGGACAGGTCGAAGCTCGTCCGGTTGTGAACGCCTTCGAATTCATGCCACCCGAACGGGAACTCGTACTCGATGTCGTAGGCCACCTTGGCGTAGTGCGCCAGCTCGTCTTCGCCGTGCTGGTGGAACCGCAGTTTCTCCGACCGCACGCCCAACGCCTGGTGCCACTGCATGCGTTCCTGACGCCAGAACTCGAACCACTCGTCTTCCGTGCCCGGTTTGACGAAGAACTGCATTTCCCTCTGCTCGAATTCCCGGGTGCGGAACGTGAAGTTCCCGGGGGTGATCTCGTTGCGGAACGCCTTGCCGATCTGCGCGATGCCGAAGGGGAGCTTCTGCCGCGACGACTGCAGGACGTTCAGGTAGTTGACGTAAATCCCCTGCGCCGTTTCCGGCCGCAGGTACACCACAGCCGCGGATTCCTCGACCGGCCCCATGAAAGTCTTGAACATCAGGTTGAATTGCCGCGGCGCCGTCAACGTTCCTTTCGAGCCGCACACGGGACACTGCGCGTCGGGCTGCCCCGGCGTGCCCTTGAGGCGCGGGTCGTCGGCCCGGAAGCGGTTCTTGCATTGCTTGCAGTCGACCAGGGGGTCGGTGAACCCGGCGACGTGTCCGGACGCTTCCCACACCTTGGGGTGCATCAGAATCGCCGCGTCGAGGCCTTCGATGTCCTCGCGCTCGTGCACCATCGAGCGCCACCACCGCTCTTTGATGTTTTTCTTGAGCTCGACGCCGAGCGGGCCGTAGTCCCACACCGACCCGAGACCGCCGTAGATCTCCGAGGATTGGAACACGAAGCCGCGTCGCTTGGCGAGCGATACGAGCTTGTCCATCACGTTGTCGGCAGGAGGCATAGAGGCGGGGAAGTATAGAAACGCCTCAGGGGGCGGGCAACCCGAGCGCTTCGCGCGTGGCCCGCTCGCCCAACGACGCCAACCCCGATGCGTCGAGGATCGTGCCGTCGCCGGAGAGCGCCTGAGCCTCGCCCGCATCCGACACGCGTCCGGCCACGACCGCGACTCGCTTGCGCGTCAGCTGAGCGCGGCGCAGCACCTCGCCCGTGGCTTTGCCCAGGCGCGACGTCTTGTCGAACGCCCCCTCCCCCGTGATCACGAGGTCGGCCTTGGCGAGCGCGGCATCGAAACCGATGCGGTCCAGCACCCACGGCGCGCCGGGAACGAGCTCGGCGTGCGCAAAGAACACGAGCCCGGCGCCGAGGCCCCCGGCAGCCCCGCCGCCGGGCAGCGAGGCGAGCTCGGGCCGGCCGTGCCCCGCCATCGCCGCCGCCAGCCGATCCAACCCCGCCGCGAGCCGTTGCACGTGCGCCGGCGACGCCCCCTTCTGCGGCGCGAACAGCGCTGCCGCCCCTTCGGGCCCGACGAGCGGTGTGCGCACGTCGGTGAGCGCCACCACCCGCGCGGTGAGTCTCCACCCCGTGGTCCAATCGGCGAGGGCGACGAGGGCGGCGCCCCCCTCGGGCAGCGCCGTGCCACTCACGTCGTTGAACGTCCATCCCAATCCGCGCGCGGCGCCGACCCCCCCGTCCACGCACGCGGATCCGCCGAGCCCCACGACCACCGTGCTGGCGCCGCGCTCGACGGCCTCCACGATCAGCTCGCCGACGCCGCGGCTGGTCGCCTCGAGGGGATTGCGGCGATCGGGCGCGAGCAGCGCGAGCCCGCACGCGCTGGCGCACTCGAAGATGGCGGTCTCGGCGTCGATCCAGGCCAGCTCGGCCCGCACCGGCGCGCCTAACGGCCCCGTCACCGTCACGCGCTCGCGCAACGCCGTCGGCGCCAGCACCGCATCGAGTAATCCGTCGCCGCCATCGGCGACCGGGCAGGTCAGCACGACCGCGTGCGGTAACGCGCGCCGCGCCCCCTGGGCCAGCGCGTCGGCCGCCTGCCGCGCGCCGAGCGTCCCCTTGAACGCGGTCGGAGCGACCAGAATGATCTGGGTCATGGGAGGGTCTAACGGTACGAGGCGGCCCCGAGCCCCGCCACACGCGCTGCATCCTGCGGCAAGATTCGGAAAACACGATGTGGCTTGCATCCTACGGATGCCCGTAGGTGGTTGAAACTATGGTGGTTAGGCCCTGGGTCCCAGGCTTGCCAGAGGAAGGGGTACGCCGGCCTCGTTCGTATTGGACACGGGCGCTCAATCGGACCACCGGCGGGCCCCCCGAGGGAACTCCTTGGGGGGCGTTTGCTCCGTGTCACGTCACTTCGATGATCTGGTCACGGTGCGTGCCGACGCTGACGTAGCGGATCGGCGCGTGGGCGAGGTCCTGCAACCGATCGAGATAGACGCGCGCCGCGGCCGGGAGGTCGGCAAGCCGGCGAACGCCGCTGGTGGGCATCCGCCAACCGGGGAGCGCCTCGTAGATCGGCTCCACCCGCTCGATGCGCTCCAGGTCGGCCGGCATGCTGTCCACGATCTCGCCGGCGATGCGATAGCTGACGGCCACCGGGATCTCGGTGAAGGTGTCGAGCACGTCGAGCTTGGTGACGGCGAGGCCGGTGAGGCCGTTCACGCGTCCCGCGGAGCGAACCACCACCGCGTCGAACCAGCCGCAGCGCCGCGGCCGTCCGGTCGTGGCTCCGAACTCTCCGCCGAGTCGGCGGATCCGCTCCGCCGCGGCGGGCTCGGCTTCGGTGGGGAGCGGGCCGTTGCCGACCCGCGTGGTGTACGCCTTCACGACCCCCAGCACGGCGTCGATGGCGGTGGGCCCGATCCCGGTCCCGACGGCTGCGCCGCCGGCCGTCGTGTTGGACGACGTCACATACGGATAGGTCCCGTGATCCACGTCGAGCAGCGCCCCCTGGGCTCCCTCGAGCAGCACCGATTCACCGCGCTGGAGCGCGTCGTAGACGATTCGTCCGGCGTCCACGGTGAGGGGCAAGAGCCGGGGCGCGAGCCGGTCCAAGAGCTGCCGGTGCGCGCCCGCGTCCGCCCGGTCATCACCGCCGAGCAGCCCGAGCATCTCGTTCGCGGACGCGACGCGCGCGTCCACGAGCTGCTGCGCGCGTGTCAGGTTACGCAGGTCGCCCACCCGCACGCCGCGGCGTCCATACTTGTCCTCGTAGGTCGGGCCGATGCCCCGCCCCGTCGTTCCAATCTGCTCCCGGCGCTCGCGCGCCTGGTCGAGCAGCTTGTGGTAGGGCAGAGTGAGGTGGGCCCGGTCGGACACGAACAGCTTGTGCTCGAGCTTGAGGCCGCGAGCGACGAGGGCGTCGAGCTCGGTGAAGAAGGTCTCCAGATCCAGTGCCACGCCGTTCCCCACGACGCACACGGCGCCCTGGAGGATGCCCGACGGGATCTGGTGCAGCACGAACTCGCCCGAGCTCGTGTGCACGGTGTGGCCAGCGTTCGCGCCCCCCTGGTAGCGCACGACGAGGTCGGCGCGCTCGGCGAGTACATCGACGAGCTTTCCCTTCCCCTCGTCGCCCCACTGAGCGCCCACGACCACGACACAGTGAACTTTCGCTCCGAACACGAAGCTTCCCTCCAATCACCGCGTGGCTCAAGCCGCAAGGTGCAAGATACGCAATTGCGGTCAGTGAATATCCTCGAGCGCTTCCGCGACCCCCCGCCCGACCTCGCTGACGCCTCCCAGGACCAGTCGATCCTGGCTGTCGCCAGGTCGATGCACGATCCGCATCGTTCCCCAATCCCCTTTCATGAGGGTGACGCACTCGCGCGCCGCGGCGGCCAGCGCCATCCCATCCACCAGCACCGGGAGCCGCTGACACCGGCGCGCCCGGAGCCGCTCGGCGACCGCGTTGACGACGGGCCCGGGACGATGCACGAACGCCACCACGCCGCCGCGGTCGTCGATGCCGTCGAAGTTGATGACGACCGTGTCGTGGAGCAGGTTCTGGCGCTCCCGCACGAGCGCGCGCGCTCCCACGAGGCCGAATTCCTCGGCGTCGAGCAGGAGCACTCCCACGGTGGTGCGAGGAGACAGGGCGTCGAGTGCCGTGAGCGCGGTGAGCACCCCGCTGGCATTATCCACCGCCCCGGGCGATCGCTCGGTCACGCGGTTCAGCCAGACCATCAGGCCCGCCAGACCGATCGGCGGCGCCCACCATACGATCGGATGGCCGCCCCCCATCGTCGCCACCGCTGCGGCGACCAGTGCGGCGAGCGCGGCGCCGACCAGAAGCAGCCGCGTCGCCATCGATACCGGTTGCCCCTTCGAGTCGTAGTGCGCCACGAGCCACGTGGTGACCCGCGTCCTTGGGCGCACGGCGATCAGGTTGATGCCCTCCGCCACGGGAGCGCCCCAGAGCGGGAATCGCGGCGCGGCTGCGAAGCGATGCTCCAGCACCACGAACCCGCGCCGGACGAGCTCGTGCTTCAGCAGGTCGCGGACGCGGCCGTGGTTGGCGGTGCCGACCAGGCGGGGGACGGCGAGCGCGGCGAACAGCTCCGCATGGGACCTCACGCCGCCAGCAGGTGGCCGATGCGCTCCCGCTCCGACGCGGCCAGCGGCGCGAGCGGGTCGCGCACCGGCCCGCCGTACAGTCCCACCGCGTCCATCGCCGCCTTGATGCCCGCGGGCCCGTGGCGGCCCACGATCTCCTTGTCGAGCGAGGCCAGCCGCGATTGGTACGCGATAGCGCCCGCGCGATCGCCCGCCCGGAAGGCGGCGAGCAGGTCCGCGGCCAGGCGCGCGGCGAAGCAGGACACCGCGACGATTCCGCCGACCCCGCCGAACTCGAGCGCCGGGAGAAGCAGGGAGCCCGAGCCGACCAGCACGGCCCACTCCGGTACGGCGGCGCGGTAGGCCCTCAGGTTCTGGAGATCTCCCGAGGAGTCCTTCACGCCCACGATGTTGCCGTGGTCGGCAAGGCGGCCGAGCAGCTGGGGCGCGATCGGCAGATGGGTGTGCTTCGGGATGTTGTAGACCAGCACCGGCACCGGGCTCGCGTCGGCCACGCTGCAGTAGTACCCAACGAGGCTATCCCCGGAGTGCGCGCTGCTGAAGTAGCTCGGTGGCCGCACCAGGACGGCGTCGGCTCCTTCGGCGGCTGCGGCGCGCGACAGCCCGATCGCCGCCCGCGTGGACTCGGCTCCAGTCCCGGCGAGCAGCCAGCGATCCTCCGGGATCACCGAGCGCAATGCGGCCACCAGGCGCCGCTGCTCGTCGGGGTCCAGCAGCGCCGCTTCGCCCGTCGTGCCGGCGGCGACCAGACCGTCCAGTCCGTCGGCGAGCAGGCGCAGGCCGTTGCCGGCCGCCCGGTCGAGCGCCACCTCCCCCGTCG
>JBOHSO010000235.1:0-2497 GCA_050921685.1 Gemmatimonadales bacterium | reverse complement strand
TCGACCTCGGCCCCGGCGCCGGCGCCGAGGGAGGACGGGTGGTCGCCGTGGGTACACCCGAGGACGTGGCGCGCGCGCCCGGCTCGGTGACCGGCCGCTACCTGCACGACCTGGTCGCGTGACGGCGCGGCGCGCCGACCTGTTGTTGCTCACCGCCACGCTCATCTGGGGGGTGAGCTTCGTGGTGATCAAGCAGACGCTCGCCTACGCGACGCCGCTGGCATTCGTGGCGCTCCGATTCGCGGCGGCGGCGGTGCTCGTGGCGCCATTGGCACGGCTCACCCGTCCGTTCACCCGCGCCGAGCTCGCGGGCGGAGCCTTGCTGGCCCTGCAGGCCGGGATCGGGTTTCTCACGCAGGCCGTCGGGCTCGTCACGACGACGCCGTCCCGGTCGGCGTTCATTGTGGCGCTTTCGTCGGTGCTCGCGCCGGTGATGGCGGCCGCCGCGCTGCGCGAGCGGCCGCGCTGGTCGCAGGCCGCGGCGCTGATCGTGGCCACGGTGGGGCTGTTCTACCTCGCGGCGCCGGAGGCGGGTGGCGTCAACCGCGGCGACCTCTGGACTCTCGTGACCGCCGTCCTGTTCGGGGGCCAGATCGTGACGGTCGCGGTGCTGTCACGGCGCTTCGACGTGTGGCGCTTGGTCTGGATGCAGATCGCGGGCACGGCCCTGCTCGCGGGGATCGGAACGCCCTTGCTCGAGCAGCCGCGCGTGCAGTGGACGCCGGGGTTCGCGCTCGGACTCGCCTACGCGACGCTGTTCCCCACGATCGTCGCGCTGGCGCTCCAGCTGCAGGCCCAGCGTCATATGAGCTCGGCCCGCGCCGCGCTGATTTTCTGCCTCGAGTCCTTGTGCGCCGCCGCCACGTCCTGGTTGATCATCGGCGAGCGATTGTCTCCCGTCCAATGGATGGGCGGCGGGCTGATTCTCGCGGGGATGGCGCTGGCGGAGCTGCCTGGTGGACGACGGCAGTCAGCCGTCAGCCATCAGCCGACACACTCCGGTTGAACTCCACATACGCATGATGACACTTGCGCCCCGCCGACTGATCGCTGACGGCTCCGCCCCGAAGCCAGTCGTGATGATACGATTTCTCGCAACCTCAGTCGAGCTCCCCCTCCTGCTCGGGGAGCGACTGCTGCAGGCGGCGGGTACCACGCAGCACCGCGTCGAAATCGCCGCCGTCCACCGACGTCGCCAGCGCATTCAGTGCATGCCGGATGCGGCGCAGGCCGCGGTCGTCGCGCCGGCCACCGGTGCCCTCCAGCCGGTCGAGGATCAAGCTGAGGACGACGATATCGCTCATGGCACCCTCGGCATCTCGGGCTTGTGCGTCGACCACGAGCCGCCGCGCGAACAGATCGAGCCGTGCGCAGCCGTCGTCGGCCTGGGCGTACCAGTCGATGGCCGCCTCCTCGATACGCCCGTCGAGATAGGCCACGTATTGCGAGATGAGCGTCTCGACCCTGCGGTCGCCGGTATCGATCGTCCGCGTGCTCGGCAGCAGCGTGGTCTCGGCCCTGAACGGAATGCCGTCCTTCAATCCCACCAGGACGACGTGGCTCAGGTGACTGATCGGGAAGAGAGGGTTGCTGATGTTGGTCGGGTTCGAGAACGTCGGCGTGCCAAGGTCGACGCGCTTGCCCACCGGGGCGATCGGGAGAGGTATCTGGTCGTCGGGCAGCGGGAGCTTGCAGGTCAGTCGGCTCGCCGCACCGACTGCGGTGGTGTTGGTCGGTCGGAGGGGGGTACCGGAGTCGACGCACGCGCTGACTGCCGTGGCCGCTGCGGTGGCCAGCCCAGCAAGTAAGGCTCGGTATGTCATGATGACGGTCCCTGTCCGTGACGTCGTGGTGAACGGTGAGCTTCGTACGCTGGTGCACCCGGGTGCGCCCAGCGGTGCCTTCACCATATGAGCGACCGGTTGGGCTGTTTTGTGACAGAGGTCAAACGTGGGTTGCGTGCACCTGCCGCAGTCGCAGCATCAATTTCGATGCGCAGGATCGTGCAATCCGGCGGTGTCACCGGCCAGAGTGTCGCGCGCACCTTGTCGGGAGCCACCGGTGCCGGCGCTGACGCTCTCCCAGCCCGCTCCGGCGTCAGCCGTCAGTCATCAGCCGACACACTCCGGTTGAACTCCTTGCACCGCATGACGATATTTCCGCCCCACACGCTGACGGCTGATGGCTGATCGCCGACGGCTGTCGGTCCCGAGTAGCTCAGTTGGTAGAGCAGCCGGCTGTTAACCGGCGGGTCGGGGGTTCGAGTCCCTCCTCGGGAGCTCATTCGATCGGCCCCACGAGCTCGATGGGGCGCACAGTCAACAGGGGCCCCGCAAGGCAACTCGCGGGGCTTCGCTTCAGGAAGGCCAGTGTTCGCGGGCTTCCGCGCGAGGCCGGCGACCTGGGCGCGATCGCGGACGGCGATCCTGAGACCGCGGGCGCGCGCGACGACGAGCTCGCGGGACCGCGATCGTGCTCTCTGAAGGGCCGTTCGGGT
>JBOHSO010000234.1:0-7096 GCA_050921685.1 Gemmatimonadales bacterium | reverse complement strand
GTTTCTTCCCGGCCACGTGTCGGTTCCCTCCATTCCGTTCGCGCCCGACTCCGCGCGCCGCCGGCTCGCGGGCCGGCGGCCGCGTATCGAGCTGCTTACCGTCGGGAGCGGCGAGGCGGCGCTCGAGCAGCTGCTCCAGGCCCGGCTGGCCGCGGTGGGGTTCGACGTGTCGATCCGTCAACTCGAGCTGTCGGCGTTTCTGGATCGCGTGTACGGCCCGCGTCACGATTTCGACGCCGCGGTGATGGGCATCCCCGGCGATCCGGGGCTGGGCTACCTTACTCCGCTCGCGGAGCTGGCGGGGATGGCCGCGCCGGCCGATCCGCGAGCGACGCAGCAGATGTTCGCCGAGCGTCTGCCGGTCGCCTGGCTCTATCATGCGCGGGGCGTGCAGGGAATGAACCGCCGGGTGCGGGGGGTGACGATGGACGTGCGCGGAGAGCTGGTCTCCGTCGTGAGGTGGTGGGTGATGCCGTGAAGGTACGTTCGTCGCTCTGAGGTCGGCGTGAGGCGAATGGACCTGCCGGTCGCGTACCGCGGCGCGGCGCCGGTGCGGCTCGACTTCGCCGGCGGGTGGACCGATGTCCCGCCGTTTTCGGCGCGCGCGGGAGGCGTGGTGGTGAACGCCGCCATCGCCCTGCGGTCCGAGGCGGAGGTGCAGCTCGGTGGGCCGCTGATCCGTCTCGTCTCCGAGGACCTGGGGGAGACGGTGGAGTGCGCCAACTCCGGGGGACTGATCCTCGACGGGCGACTGAACCTGCTCAAGGCCGCGCTGCGGATGTTCCCGGTGCTGGGCACGCTGACGCTCACGTCGCGCTCCGAGGTGCCCCCGGGGTCGGGACTCGGGAGCTCCGGGGCGCTGGACGTGGCGCTCGTGGCGTGTCTCGCGGCGGCCCGGCAAGAGCGGATCGAGCCGCGCGAGCTTGCCGAGCAGGCGTGGCTGCTCGAAACGCGCGAGGCCGGCATCCCCGGCGGCCGCCAGGATCAGCTGGCGGCGGCGTTGGGTGGGGTCCATCGATTCACGTTTCGCGATCCCGACGTGGGTATCGAGCCGATCACGCTGGACCCGGCGTTTGCCCAGACGCTCGAGCGGCAGCTCGTGCTCTGCTACACCGGCCGCTCGCGCGTGTCGGGTGACACGATCGCCCGCGTGATGGGGGCGTACGAGACGGGCGACCGCGTGGTCACCGGGGCCCTCGACGCGTTGAAGGACGTCGCGCTGGCGATGGCTGAAGCGCTGCGCGCGGCGGACCTGGCGAAGGTCGGTGGACTCCTCTCCCAGAACTGGACCCATCAGGTGGCGCTGGACGCCGGGATGCGCACCCCCGAAATGGGCCGGCTCGAGCGGGCGATGCGCGACGCGAAGGTGCTCGGCGGGAAGGCCGCTGGCGCCGGGGCAGGCGGGGCGATGTTTTTTCTCGCCCGCGACGACGGGCGAGCAGCGACCGAGGCGGCGCGCGAAGCCGGAGCCACCATCCTGCCGGTGCGCTGGACCCGTGAGGGAGGGCGCGCATGGTGACGGCGGAGCAGCTCGCGGCGCGCCGGGACGCGATCGCCGCCTCGCCCGACCTCGCGGCTCTGGGGAGTCACCTGGAGACGCGGAATGCGCCGGTGATCGAGCGACTCCCGCCGATCCCCGAGGTCAAGGCGCTCCTCTCGGTGGACGGCGGTCGGTGCCCCGACGACGGATCGGCGCTCGTGTTCGACCCGTGGAGTCCCGAGGAGCATGCCTGCCCGGCCTGTGGCAAGCGCCACCGTGGCGAGCGTCACACGCGGGCGTGGGCGAAGCTCCAGCATCTCTGGCTCGCCGAGCGCGCGGCCGAGTTGGCGGCGCTCGCCGCACTCACCGACCACTCTGCCGGACCGGCAGCCGCTCGCTCGGCCGAGATCCTGCGTGCCTACGGTGAGCGCTACTTCCGGTATCCCAACCGCGACAATGTGCTGGGCCCGAGCCGGCTGTTTTTCTCGACCTACCTCGAGTCCATCTGGCTGCTGAACTACCTCGCCGCCGCGGCGCTGTTGCGAGAGGCGGGGCACCTCGACGAGCCGACGGCACGGGCGGTGTGGTGCGTGGCCGACGAGGCGGCGAACTTGATTGGCGAGCACGACGAAGGCTACTCGAACCGGCAGACCTGGAACGACGCCGCGCTGTGCGCCATCGCGGTCTGGTTCGAAGACGAGGGATTGGCGCGCCGGGCGGTCCAGGGCGAGACGGGGCTGATCGCCCAGCTGCGCGGGTATCGGGATGACGGCATGTGGTACGAGGGCGAGAACTACCATTTGTTCGCGCTCCGTGGGATGCTCACCGGCGCGGGCTGGGCGGCGCAGGCCGGCGTGGACTTCTTCGGCGAGCAGCCACTTGCCGAGGCGCTGGCGGCGGCGCTACGCGCCCCGACGCTCTCCGCCCTGCCCGATCTCACCTTTCCCGCTCGCAAGGATGCGCGTTTCGGCGTGTCCCTCGCGCAGCCGATGTCCCTCGAACTGTGGGAAGTGGGGGTGGGTCGGCTTCCATCACCCGATCTGGCTGCCTGGTTGCGCGCGCTGTATGGCGCGCCGGCCCAGCGACCGGAGCTGTTCGAATCCTATCTGCACGATGCACCGATGAAACAGGTGCCCCCTCCGCCTTCCCGGCAGCGCCTGTCCTGGTGGGCGCTGTTGGAAATGGCGCCGCAGCTCCCCGAGTCGGCCGGGCAGTGGTCGCCGCGAAGCGTGTTCATGGCGGGACAGGGGCTCGCGATCCTGCGGTCCGGCGATCGCTACGTGAGTCTCGAGTGCGGTCCGCCGGGGGGCGGCCACGGGCATGCCGATCGACTGAACCTCACGGTCCACGCCCACGGAGTGCACTGGCTGCCCGATTTCGGTACTGGCTCCTACGTCGCCCGCGAGCTGTTCTGGTATCGCTCGACCCTCGCGCACAACGCCCCGCGTCTGGACGAGGTGTCCCAGCGGCCCGGCGAGGCGCGCGCAGGAGGCTTCGACGAGCGCCAGGGATGGGGGTGGGCGCGCGGCCAGTACGAGGCGTTGACCCGCACGATCGTGATGGGGGAGCATTATCTCCTCGACCTGCTCGAGCTCGCTGGACACGAAGAGCGACTGCTCGAGCTGCCATGGCACTTCGCCGGCCGTGGGGAGGTGCAGGGTGGGGCGTGGGAGAGCGGCGAGCTGCCGGACGAATTCGTGACGCGCGTCGAGCGGTTCCGTCCCGATGCTTCGGGCCCGCTCGTGCTCGAGCTGACGGCCGACGGCCGGCAGCTGACCGCGCATTTCGAGTTTGGCGGCGAGCTGCTCCGCGCTGAAGCCCCGGGGAGGTCGGGGGACGGGGGACGCGAGCCGTTCCATCTTCTGCGCGTGCGGGGCCGAAACGTTCGCCTGGTCACCGTGCTGGAATTCGGGCCGCGAGGCAGGCTGGTCCGGGGCGTGCACGGCCGTGGAGAATTGGTCGAGATCGAGACTCACGCGGGCACGGATCGACACCGGTTCAACGGGCGGGCGTGGGAGATCGACGGGCCGGCCGGGCGAGTGATGCTGGGCGCCACGGCGACCCCCCCGCCACGGTTCGAAACCCTCCTGAACCTCGATCCACCGTCCCGCCCGACCGGTGCGGCGTGGCGCGTCGACACGCCCCCGGCGCTCGACGGGACGCCGCAGGGCTTCCACACGACGGAGCCGCTCCGACTCGAGATCGAGGACCAATACCGCCGCAGCGAGGAGCCGTACGCGGGGCCCGATGATTTCGCGGCCTGGTGCCATGCCAACTGGGACGACCGGGCCTTGTACCTGGCGGTCGAGGTAGTCAAGCCGGAGCTTTCCTTCCGGGCAACCGATGCGCCCCCGCTGCGGCTCGACAACGAGCCCGACGACATTCACTCGGATGGTTTACAGGTGTACCTCAGCGGGCTGGACGACGGGGCAGGCGGGGCCACGGGGTTTTTGATCGTTCCCGAACCCACCGGAGGACGCGTGCGCGTTCGCCCCGTGGGCGGGATGGGTGGCGATCCTGCTACGGTGCGGGGCGCCTGGCGGCGGACGGGACGCGGCTACGCGGTGACGCTCGCCATCCCCTGGCCGGAGCAGATCGTGACTTACATCGGCGGCCGCATCGGCTTCGATCTGCTCGTGAACGAAATGCTGCCCGGGCGCGAGCGCCGTGCGGGGCAGCTGGTCTGGAGTGGTGGGAACGGGTGGATCTGGCTGTGGGGGGATCGGCAGGACCCAGGCAGGTTCGGGGTCTTGGAGCTCGTCGGATGATCGTCGTCGTCCTTCACGAGCCCCAAGACCTCGTCAACATCGCCCACGTCGTCCGCGCGATGAAGAATTTCGGATTTCGGGACTTGCGACTGGTCAATCCGCGCGAGTACGAGGCGTACCGCATCGAGGGAATCGCTCACCAGACGCACGACATTACGTCGCGGGTGGCGCGGTTCGATTCGCTCGACGCAGCCCTGGGCGATTGTGTGCACGTGGTCGGGTTCACGGCCCGCGGGAGGACGGCGAAGCGCAATCTGCAGCGACCGCGCGAGGCGGCTGGGGAGATCCTGGCCGCGGTCGAGGTAGGCCCCGTCGCGCTGCTGTTCGGCCGCGAGGACAAGGGGCTCAGTAACGAGGCGCTGGATCGCTGTCACCGCGTGGTCACCATCCCCAGCGCTCCGTCCTACCCGTCGCTCAATCTCGGCCATGCGGTGGTCGTGATGCTGTACGAGGTGGCGCTGGCCCGAGGCGACGAGACGCGGCCCTTCAAACCGCCGCGCCGCCGGGCGGACGCAGCCACGGTGGAGGAAACCGAGCGATTGTTCGGCGATGCGCAACGGGCGCTCGAGGCGATCGAGTTCTTCAAGACCCGCGACCGCGAGCACGTCATGCGCACGGTCCGCGAGATCGCGCACCGCGTACCGTTGGATCAGCGTGAGGTCAAGCTGCTGCGCGCGATGGTGATCGAGGTGGTAAAGTATCGTGAGCGACTGGCGCGTTCCGGGATTCACGTCGACCGGGAGTAAGCGCCCCGAGGCGCTGTTCGGCACGGCCGGCGACCCCGCCTGCCCCGGGCGGATGGTGCGCACGGCGGGCGCGCGCGTCTGGGACGACGCGGGACGCGAGTATCTCGACTACGTGATGGCCCTCGGGGCGGTGGCGTTGGGATACGGGCATCCCGCCGTGCACCGCGCCGCGGCGGACGCCCTGGCAGCGGGGGTCGTGGGCCCGTTGGCGCCGGTCGAGGAGGAACGGCTCGCCGACGCGTTGGCGCAGCGCCTGCCCTGGATGGAGCGGATTCGGTTCTTGAAAACGGGGGCCGAAGCGGTCGCGGCCGCGGTGCGCCTGGCGCGCGTCGCGACTGGGCGGGAAGAGGTACTGGGTTGCGGCTACCATGGCTGGCTCGATTGGTGTCAGGGGCGGACCGAGGGCGTGCCGCAGGGAACCCGCGCGGCGTTCGCCGAGCTGCCGTTCAACGACGCGGAGCGGGCGCGGGAGATGATCCGATATCGCGCCGACCGGTTGGCGGCCGTGGTGGTGGAGCCGCTGGTGGTGGCGGAACCCACACGCGAGTGGCTCGAAACCCTGCGGGCCGAGACGGAGCAGGCGGAAGCGGTCTTGGTGTTCGACGAGATCAAGACGGCGTTCCGGTTGGCGGTGGGCGGCGCGGCGGAGCGCTATGGCGTCCGTCCCGACCTGACGGTGATCGGGAAAGCCTTCGCCAACGGCTTTCCGCTCGCCGCCGTGGGCGGTCGCGCCGACGTGATGGCGGGCGTGGGTCGGACCTGGATCTCCTCCACACTCGCCACCGAGTCGGTAGCCCTCGCGGCCGCCCGCGCGACCCTGGAGGTCTTCGAGCGTGAGCAGGTGTGTGCCCACCTGCACGCCGTCGGCACCCGACTGCTGCACGGTCTGCATCGTCTGCAGCACGACCACCACGACGTGCTCACCGGCGTCGGCGGCGTTGCGGAGATGTGCTTCCTGCACTACGCAAACGAAGAGATTTCCCGGGCGGTGGCGATCGGGTGCGCCAGGCGGGGGCTGCTGTTCAAACGAACCGCGTACAATTTCGTGAGCCTGTCCCACACTGAGGCGGACATCGATCGGGCCCTGGCCATCCTGGAGGAAACCGTCACCGCTCTCCCATCGTGAGGCAGCCGTGCTGATCGATGTCCACGCCCACTTCTTTTTCTCCGGCACGCTGCGGGCCGACTGGCGGGAGTACAACGCGTCGCGGCTCCGCGCCGGTGAGCGCATCGGCATCACGATCCACGTCAACTCGATCCTCGGCACGTTCGGACGGCGCTCGCCTACCTATTTCCCGTCCCCGGCGGATGTGGTTGTCGGGAACGATGCCGCCTTCGCGCTGCAACGGGAGCGACCCGATCGCCTGCGGACGTACGCTTGCGTGAACCCGAACTACACGGACCTCGCGCTGGGCGAGATCGCCCGCTGCCGGGCGGCCGGAGCGATCGGCATCAAGCTGGCGGCGAGCCGGCGCGCCAGCGACCCACTCCTCGATCCGATCTGTGAAGCGGCGCGCCGGCTGGGTTTTCCCGTCCTGCATCACATCTGGCAAGGCCGGCGCCGCAACTGGCCGGGACAAGAGGCCTCCGATGGCGTCGAGCTGTGTCAGCTCGCCCGGCGCCACCCCGACGTGAGCCTGATCCTCGCCCACTTGGGCGGGGGAGGCGACTGGCGTCACACGCTGGCCGTGGTGCGGCCCTACCGGAACGTGTACCTGGATCTGTCGGGCAGCGGCGTGGACGGTGGCATGCTCGAAGCCGCTATCGCGGCGGCAGGCGTCAACCGGTTGTTGTGGGGCAGCGACATCACCATGGATACCGGCTGGGCCAAGTTGCGCTATCTCGAGCGGCTGCTCCCGGCCGGCGACCTCGAGCTCGTCATGTGGAAGAACGCCGCTCGGATCTTCCCGTCCGGGAGCTTTCCCACCGACTGATGCGCATCGACGTCAACGCGTTTCTCGGCGCGTACCCCTACGCACGAATTCCCGGCACATCGCCCGAGGCGCTGATCGGCGCCATGGACCGCGTGCAGATCGACGAGGCGTGGGTGACCCACCTCCCGGGGCTGTTCTGGCGCGATCCGACCGAGGGGAACGATTGGT
>JBOHSO010000233.1:0-1788 GCA_050921685.1 Gemmatimonadales bacterium | reverse complement strand
GGTGAGGGGCGGGCGTGAAGGTGGCGGTGGTGTTCGATACGCTCCACCCGGACTGGGACGATGCCGACTACAAGCGGGAGATCGCGGACGGGAAGGTCGAAGAGGCGGAGTACGACGTCGCGCGGGCGCTGATGCAGAACGACCACGAGGTGGCGCTGGTGGGGATCGGGGACGACGTCCGGCCGGTCATCGACCGGGTCGCCGCGTTCGCTCCCGAATTGGTGTTCAACTGTTGCGAGGGATTCCGCGGCAGCGCACAGTACGAGTACGCCGTGGCGGCGGTCCTGGAGATGCACGGCTGGCGCCACACCGGGTCGACGCCGACGGGACTCCTGGTGGCGCGCAACAAATCGATGAGCAAGAAGATCCTCAAGCACCACGGCATCCGGGTGCCGGAGTTCGCGACCTTCCATCCGGGCGACGCGTTCTTGCGACCGTCGACGCTGCGCTTTCCATTGATCGTGAAGCCGCTGCTCGAGGACGCGTCCGTCGGTATCGCGCAGGCGTCGGTGGTGGGGGACGACGGGAGCCTGGCGGAGCGGGTGACGTTCGTCCACGAGAAGTTCCACCAGGCGGCGATCGCCGAGGAGCTGATCGAAGGGCGCGAGCTGTACGTCGGGCTGATCGGCAACGAGCCGCTCGAAGTGCTGCCGATCCTCGAACTGCACTTCGGCAAGCTTCCCAAGGCGGAGCGCCGCATCGCGACCTACAAGGCGAAGTGGGACGAAGAGTACCGCGAGCGCCACCACATCCGCTCGGGATTCGCGCGGCTGCCGGAAGCGGTGCGGGCGAAGATCCGTGCCGTCTCGGAGACCGCGTTCCACGCGCACTGGCTGCAGGACTACGGCCGGCTGGATTTGCGGCTGACGCACGACCACGAGGTATACGTGCTGGAAGTGAACCCGAACCCGTTCCTCGCCTATGAGCACGAGCTCGCGGACGCCGCCGAGAAAGCGGGGATGAATTACCGGGCGTTCATTCAGCGCATCGTGGATGAGGCGATGCGGCGATGAACGGACCGACCATGCGCGGCCCCTTGGCGGCGGTGCGGACCCTGCTCGGGCGGCGTCGCGAATTCCCCCGACCCGAGCTCCGCTGTCCTCGCTGTCGCGCCGAGTTGGAGCGGTTCTGGTACTACTGCCCGAACTGCAGCAAGCCCCTCGTCTGGGGCGACGTGCAGCGCGACACCGGCGCCGAGTGCCGCTTCTGCCGCTGGATGGTCTCCGACAGCTATTCGTTCTGCCCGTGGTGCGGACGCGACATCGCGGACCGGGACTCCAGTCCCGAGCCCCTGAAGAAGCCCAATGGCTTCAAGTACGAACGCCGCTGCCGCCGCTGCCACGGCGGCCTGCAGTATCCGATGCAGTGGTGTCCGTGGTGCGGCAAGCGACAACCGTGGAAGTACGAGCGGTTCCAGAACGACTGCCCCCACTGCGATCGCGGCGTGGACGACTGGATGGAAACCTGCCCCTGGTGCGGGAACGATGCGACGGGGCGGGACCTCGTAGGCCGAGCGCTGCGGCGCGTGCGCCGGCTGCTCATCGTGTCGCGCATCAAGCACTGGGACTATCGCATCCTGCTGCGGCCGGGCGTGTCCGGCGTCTCGCCGTACGCGCCCAAGGTGATCGAGATCGATCGGCGCTACGTGACGGGCAAACGCCGGCGCGACGAAATCTCCTGGACCATGCTGACCGGGCTCCTCCTCCACGAGCTGGGGCACTCATTTCTGTACCACAACTGGACCTGGACGCGCACCGGCCGGTTCCGCCGCGCCTTCGGCGAGGTGCG
>JBOHSO010000232.1:0-5301 GCA_050921685.1 Gemmatimonadales bacterium | reverse complement strand
ACCTCGAGCCGCCCGCGCAGCTGCTCGCGGTTCGCGTCGTGGCGCGTGCACGTCGTCGCGCGGTCCCGGTGCGGCGCCACCAGGGCCGGCTCGCACCTGGCTCCGGGATACGCCGCATCGAGCATCGGCAGTCGCTCCACCGCCACCCACAGCGCCTCGGGTCCCTGCAACTCGCAGGCGCGCCCAGCCTGCTCGAGCTCCCCGAAATACCCCCGCCATTCATTCCGCATTCCGCATTCCGCCTGCGGGATCGCTCCCGTCACCAGCAACGCATCATGCAGCTCATCGGGGCTCGTCACGTCGGGCCACGCTTCGTCCTGCGCGCGCGCGAGCGCGTCGCTGTCGAGCTTGCCGAACTCCGCGGCCGTCTTGACGTCGAGCGAGCGGCGCGTCGCCACCGCCTGGGTGCGGCGCTCCTCGAGCGGGGCGTCATCCAGGAACGCGTACGGCTTGGCGTTCAGGATCTCGTGCGCGATGGGCGAGGGCTCGGTCGTGTCGATGGCGACCAGGGTGTGACGTCCCGCCTCGATGCCCTCGAGCACCCGCACGAGGCCCGCCACGTCCATCGCCTCGGTGAGGCAGTCCTCGATCGTCTGACGGATCAGCGGGTGGTCGGGGATTTCGCGGTCGCCCACCAGGTTCTCCGGACACGCGAGCTGGTCTGGGAACACCGCGGCCGAGAGATCTTCGGCTTCCATGCGCTGCAGCGGTGTCGGCACCTTCCGGCCGCCGCGAAACCGCAGCACCGCGAGCGCCCGCGTGGCGTTCCAGCGCCAGCGGCTTTGGAACATCGGCGCATCGAGCATCGCCTGGATCAGGATGTCCCGCACCGTGCCCGCGTTCAAGTAGTGGAAGACGCCGTCGAGTGGGAAGCTGTGGTGTGGCCCGAGAGACAGGACGATGGCTTCGTCGTTGGCGGCCGCCTGCAGCTCGAAATTGAATGAGCGACAGAAGCGCTTCCGGAGACTCAAGCCCCACGCCTTGTTGATGCGCGCGCCGAACGGGGCGTGCACCACCAGCTGCATCCCGCCCGCTTCGTCGAAGAACCGCTCGAGGACGAGCGTCTCCTGGCTGGGAACGACACCGAGCACATCCTTGGTCGCCGCGAGGTAGTCGACCATCTGCCGCGCCGCCGCCTCGGCGACCCCGGCCGTCTCGACGAGCCACCGCGTCGCGCCGGGACCGTCGCCCAGCCGCGGCTCGATCTCGCGCCGCAACCGCGACACCTCCGCGGACAGCTCGTCGGTGCGTGACGGCGCCTCCCCAAGCCAGAACGGCAATGACGGAGGCTGGCCCTGGGCGTCCGCCACCCGCACTTGCCCCGATTCCACTTTGAGGATGAGATACGAGGCGTTCCCGAGCTGGAAGATGTCCCCTGGTGTGCTCTCGATCGCGAAATCTTCGTTGAGCGTGCCGACGAACGTCTCAGTCGGCTCGAGCACCACGCGGTAGTCCCCCAAATCGGGGATGGCTCCGCCCGACGTCAGCGCCGAGAGTCGGGCGCCCCGGCGCGCGCGCAGCCGGCGATTGACGCCGTCGTAGTGGATGTAGGCCGCGCGGCGGCCGCGCCGGGTGGTGAACCCCTCCGACAGCATCCGCACGACGTCGTCGTATTCCCGGCGGAGGAGGTCGCGGTACGGATGGGCCTGCCGCACCAGGTCGTACAGCGCGTGCTCGTCCCACTCCTCGCAGGCGACCGCCGCCACTACCTGTTGGGCGAGGATATCGAGCGGCTGCCGAGGAATGATGAGCCGGTCCAGCATCCCTTCGCGGGCCGCGCGGATCAGCGCGGTGCACTCGATCAGGTCGTCGCGCGACAAGGGGAAGATCCGGCCCTTGGGCAGCGCGGCCAGGCGATGTCCCGAGCGACCGACGCGTTGCAGCAGCGTGGCGATGGAGCGCGGGGTGCTGATCTGGCACACGAGATCGACCGCCCCAATGTCGATCCCGAGCTCGAGCGAAGCCGTCGCCACCAGGGCCTTGAGCGCACCGTTCTTCAACTTGGTCTCGGCCGCGAGCCGCTTCTCTCGCGACAGGCTGCCGTGATGCGAGGTCACGTGCTCGGCGCCGAGGCGCTCGGAGAGATGCATGGTGAGTCGCTCGCACAGGCGTCGCGTGTTCACGAACACGAGCGTGGTGCGGTGCTCGCGGATCAGCTGGGCGAGTCGGTCGTCCACTTCCTCCCACACCTCGGCCGACATCACCGCTTCGAGCGGCGAGGAGGGGATCTCGAGCGCGAGATCCAGCTCGCGCGCGTGCCCCACGTCCACGATCACGGGCAACGGCCGGGCGCTCCCCACCAGGAATTGGGCGATTTCCTCGATCGGCTTTTGCGTCGCCGAAAGGCCGATGCGCTGCAGCGGGTGCGCGGACAACGCCGCCAGGCGCTCGAGTGACAGCGCGAGGTGGCTGCCGCGCTTGTCGCGCGCCACCGCATGGATCTCGTCCACGATCACCGTGCGCACGCTGCGCAGCATCTCCCGCGCGCGCTCGGAGGTGAGAATCAGGTACAGCGACTCGGGGGTGGTGACGAGGATATGCGGCGGCTGCTTGACCATGGCCTGCCGGTCGCCCGGCGCGGTATCACCCGTCCGGAGCAGCACCCGGACGTCCACGTCGGGCAGACCGTCGTGCTCGAGGGCCTGCCGGATCTCGCCGAGCGGCTCGGAGAGGTTCTTCTGGACGTCGTTGGAGAGCGCCTTGAGCGGGGAGACGTACACGACCTGGATGCCGTCCCGCAGCGTCCCATCGAACCCTTGGCGCAGCAGGTCGTCGATCGCGGCGAGAAACGCCGCGAACGTTTTGCCCGACCCTGTCGGCGCGGCTATCAGGACGTCGCGACCCGCCCGGATGAGTGGCCACGCGCGACGCTGCGGCTCGGTCGGATCGTCGAACCGCGAGCCGAACCAGCGCGCGACGGCCGGGTGGAACCGGGTGAGTGGCATACCACCCGATAATACACCGAAATCGCGAGAAGCTCTACACCACGGTTGCGAGCGACGCACCGCGCGTGGCCGCGATGCGCTCGACCGTCTCGCCGATCTTGTTGTTGGGCGTGGAGGCCCCGGCCGTGATGCCGATCGTCACAGGTCCCGCGGGGAGCCAATCGGCGCTCCGCGTTTCGTCCCTCTTCCCAACCGGCAAGTAGCGGATGCTCCCGCTCTCCGGCTCGACGCAGCGCGCGTCCTCGATGTGGTAGGTGGGGACGCGTGACGCGCAGATCGCGGCGAGGTGAGTGGTGTTGCTCGAGTTGTAGCCTCCGATGACGACCATCACGTCCAGCGACTCCTCGATCAGCTTCAAGACCGCGTCCTGCCTCTCTTGGGTCGCCGAACAGATCGTGTCGAAGGTACGGAAGTGGTCGTTCAGCGCCGCGTCGCCCCAGCGCCGCGCCATGCTGCCCCGCAGCTCGTCCGCGATGGCGAGCGACTCGTTCGACAACATCGTCGTCTGGTTCGCGACCCCGACCTTCGTCAGGTCGCGGTCCGGATCGAACCCGGGCGAGATCGCGTGGGCGAACTGCTCCAGCAGCGCGGTCCGGTTGCCCTGCCCCTCGATGTAGCGGCACACGTCCTTCGCTTCGTCCATGTGCCGCACGATCAGGTAGCGCCCGCCCGGGTACTTGGTGACCTGGCTCGACGTGGCCTTGGTTTCCTCGTGGAAGTGCTTGCCGTGGATGACGGCTGTGTAGCCGTCCCGGGCATAGGACTCGACCCGCTTCCACACGTTGAGCACGGAGCCGCAGGTGGTGTCCACCAGCACGCACCCGATCTCGCGCAGGTGCTGGAAATCGTGGACCGTGACGCCGAAGGCGGGGAGAATCACCACGTCTTCCGGTGTGACCCCGCTGAAATCGAACTCCCCGCCGGTAGACCGAAACAGGAACTCCACGCCCATGGCGCGCAGCTTCGAGTTCACATGCGGGTTGTGGATGATCTCGCCGACCAGAAAGGTGCGGCGGTCGGGGAACTTCGTCCGGGCTTCGTACGCATACTCCACCGCCCGGTCCACACCGTAACAGAACCCGAATTCGCGCGCCAACCGGAAGGTGAGGTCGCCAAGCGCGAGCACGTGGCCGTGCGCACGGATCGCGTCGACCACCCGGCTGTGGTAGTCGCTCGTGAGGGCCCCTTCGATGGCGTCCTTGAGCCCGAAGCCTCTGCGGAAGTAGGTCTGCTCCACGATGGTCAATCTAATCCGACGCGTGCACCGGCGCGCACCGCGTCCATGACTCGCTGAATCGCCAGACCGTCGTCGAAAGTCGCGAACGACCCCTTGGCCGGGCGACCCTCCAGCACGCCGACGAAATCCCGCATCAGTCGGACGAACGAGCGCGCCCACATGTTGTTGACCGGGACCTGTTCCCACAACTCGTCCGGGACGCTGACGTCCTGGAGCGGCTCGCCCGATCGAGCCAGCTCCAGTTTCGTCTCCCCGGTCAGGACGATGGTCCCATGCGACCCCGTCACCTGTCCGAAGTGTCCCGGGCCGTGGTGCGCCACGGCCGAAAGCGTCATGGTCGCGATCGCACCGCCCGTGAGGTACAGGACGAAGCTGGCGAAGTCGTCGGCGGTCACCGCCCGCCGGGCCCCGTGCTCGTCATCGCGCTCGCGCACGAAGGTCGCCACTCCACCTCCCACGTCGCACACTTCGCTGCCCGTCCAAAAGCGGCACAGATCGATGAGGTGCGATCCGACCGCGCCCAGCAGGCCCCCACCCTGACCGGCGTCGAACCACCAATTCCAGGGCGCCGCACTCGTCTGGGGCCGGCCGTCGCCCCGTAGATAGGGTTTTAGCGCCAGCTCGATGTGTTGCACCGCGCCGATGGCCCCTGCCTGGATCAGCTCCCGCATGCGCCGCCGGTTCGGCTCGTACCGCAGCTCATGGTCGAGGCGTGCCAGCCCCGGCCGGTGCCGGGCGACCTCGACCATCGTGAACGCCTCGGCGGCGTCGAGCGCCATCGGCTTCTCGCACAGCACGTGCTTCCCCGCCTCGAGCGCCGCGATGGCGTACCGCGCATGCGTGGCCGGTGTCGAGGACACGATGACGAGATCCACGTCCGGCGCCGCGGCCAGCTCCACCCCGTCGCCGCACACTCGCCGGATCCCGAACTCGGCCGCCACCGTCTCGGCGTTGGCGCGCCGGCCGCTTGCGATAGCCGTCACCCGGACGCCGGGGACCAGGCGCAGGGCCGGCAGCTGCACCCGACGCGCGAACCCCGTTCCGATGATCCCGACGCGCACCGTCACGGCTGCACCTGGCACGGCACGGTGCCGGCCGCCAGGGGCACCTGCTCCAGCG
>JBOHSO010000231.1:0-4444 GCA_050921685.1 Gemmatimonadales bacterium | reverse complement strand
GCTCAAGGCCAAGCCCGAAGTCGGTATCCAGTTCGGCGCGGGCGGCGCCTCGCGCGCCGAGGAGCTCGAGCAGCAGGGCACGCGCGACGCCGACTGGGCGATCCGGCTGGCGCAGCGGTTCCTCGACGCGGGCGCCTATCTGAGTCGTCACCTACAAAGGATGAGGGCAACGACCATGACCGCTCTGACGGTCGCCCGGCGCGGCGAGACCCTTCCGGGATTCACGCTCTCGAGCAAGGACGACTCTTCCGGTTCCTTGGAGAGCTATCGGGGGCGGACTAACCTGGTTGTCGTCTTCGCCGGGGACAAGCTGGACGGGAGCTCGGTCACTGTGATGCTGGACGAACTCGTAGCGCGGGCTGACGAGCTCACGTTAGAAGCGGCGCAGGTGCTCGTAGCAGTCACCTCGCGGCCCACCGCAGTTCCTCAGCGCGGCCGGTGGGCGTTTCCGGTGTTGGTGGACGACGGTGGGCGCATCCATCGCAGCGTGGGCGCGGCTGACGCTGCGGGAAGACCTGCACCCGCCGTGTTGGTTACCGACCGGTTCCGCGAGATCTTCGCCGCCTACCTACCAGGGCTCGGCTCGACACTCCCCGGAGCGAAGGAGATTCTCGACTGGCTGGTGTTCATTAACATCCAGTGTCCGGAATGCGGTGTGCCCGACTGGCCGACTGAGTTGAAAGGAGCATCCCATGATCAGGCTCAAACGTGCCTATGAGCCCGCCACCGGTGACGATGGCGCGCGGTTCTTGGTGGAGCGCCTATGGCCGCGGGGCGTCAAGAAGCGCGGTCGCGCTGAAGGCGTTCCTCGATCGGCGGCTGTGATCGCAGCCATGACCATCCACTCGGTCAATCCTGACACGGGCAAGGTGCTGGCGAGCTACGAGGCAAACCGCCGCCTTCAGCCACTCGGCCACCTCTCCAGAAGCTGCACTGCAAGGTTTTCACCGCGGCGAGCAACCTAACCCTGCAGCAGACCCACCGACAAGGGATTCATTTTGTGAGTCGCTGCACAAGGGCTCGGAGTCGAGCGGCAGCCGCGGCGGCTTCGACGAATTCGTGGTCGGCGGCGGCGGTCCGGAGCTCGCCAAGCAGAGCGTCGAGCGTTTCCGCGTCGGAGGACTGCAGCGTGTGCGCGATTCGGTCCCGGATCCTTTCGAGGCTCGCGACATCGCCGATCACCGGCGCACCAGGATCCTCACTTCCGGCGTCGACCAGGAGCTGACGTGCCCACAGCTCGAGACGGGCCAAATCGATTTCGGACGGGGGCCGGTGCCGCAGCATCAAATCGAGACCAGCTTGCCCGACATCAATCGCCGCTTTGCGGGCTCCCGCAACGTTCCGGTGATTGACCGCCGGGGAGAGGGCGTCTCCCGCGAGCGCGGCGAGGGCACGGTTCATCTGCACGTCGAGCAGAATGGGGACAGCGCCACGTGTCCGGAACGTGTCCCAGGCCGAGTTCATCGCTTTCAGCGTGGCCGACACCGCGGCCCAGTTTTCGCCTCGAACCGTCTCGAAGATGCTGGTGGCCCCGACCAGGACTGTCTCGAGCTCCGCCGGGACGGGTCCAGAAAGGGCGTCGATGGGCACCGCCACAGAGACCGCCTCAATGTCGCCGCCGCGCTCGGTCGAGAACTCGCCGTAGCCGGGGGCAAAGGTCTTGTCGGAGTGGCTGCCGTCTACGTGGAACTGGTCACCGACCATCGCGCCGGTGACTGGACCGTGCGGGCCGTCAACCGTCCTCCCCACGGACTTGACCGTGATCTCCTCGAACACAACGCCGGGGATGTTCTCGACGCGGTACACGTCGCCGACCTGGGGATGGGCGGGCATGATCATCGCGGGCGGGCCGTCCTTCCCGGCGAGCCAGGTTCCCTCGGTGTTCTCGACCACGCCGTCCCTGTAGTTGGACACGTCCTCGCCGAAGTACCAAACGGATCCATCGTCGGCTTGGGCATACCAGTCGAGCGCGACCTCTTCGATGCGCCGATCGAGGTAGGCGACGTACTGGACGATGCGGGTCTCGACCGCTTGGCCGTTCCACTCGATGGCTTTCGTGCCAGGCAGCAGCGTATACTCCACCCGCAGCGGGTGGCCGTCCACGTTGCCGAGCAGGAGGGTCTGGACGACCTCGCTGGCCGGAAACAGCGGGTTGGTGATGTTGGTGGGGTTGGAGAAGGATGGCTGGACGAGATCGACCCGTTTGTTCTCCGGCGCGCAGCCAGTCCCGCTCTCGGTGCCGCACTGCGTTGTCAGCTTGAGGTCAGGAGGTCGGAGCATTAAGGCGTAGGCGGCCCCGGCCGCGATCGCGGCACCTGCGACGGCGACTATTACGCTGCTCTTTCTCGACATGAGACCTCCTCTTTCGCTCTCAGACGCCAGCACCAATCCCGAAGGTTGCACGTCGGAGCAGGGGAGATACGATCTTGACCGCCATCATTCCCAACGTAGCATATTCTCATGGACTCCTCGCGCCCCCGCCGCTCGCCACTCGCGTTCTCCGCAGCGGTGGTCGTCAGCGGGCTGGCGTGCATCGGCACGTCGAGCGAGCCCACTCCCCCGGACATCGCCGGCACCTGGAACTACACCGAAACGCTGATCGACCGGCTCAACCAGGCGACCTGCGTCGATACCGGATTGTACGATCTGACGCAGGTCGGTGACTCCTTCGCCGGCACCTACCGGCAGACCGGAGTCTGCACGACCCCGCAGGGAGCGTTCGACAATAGTTCGGGCGGCCGCGTCGAGAGCGGGCACATCCTCGGCCTCAACATCGCGTTTCACGTCCCACAGGACTGCGACTACGAAGGCACGCTCGCGGGGTCGCCGCCCAATTTCGTCGCCGGCAAGGGCTACTGTGTCGGACGCAATCCCGATGGCAGCTCGTTCAACTACGAAGGGCAGTGGGAAGCGACCCGCTGACGCCCGCCTGATGTGACAATACCGCATGCCCTTGCCGTCCCCGCACTCGCCGCCGGCGGGCACGGGGACAATGTCGCGACCGTCATCCTGGCGCTCGCCGTCATCCTGGCGGCGGCCAAGCTGAGCGGCGATCTCGCCTCCCGCGTCGGCCAGCCCGCCGTGCTGGGCGAGCTGGTCGCCGGCCTGCTCCTGGGTAACGTGCACCTCGTGGGCATCCCGTGGTTTCACGGGTTCACCGCCGACCCGTTCCTGGACGTGCTGGCCCAGATCGGGGTGCTGATCCTGCTGTTCCAGGTGGGGCTCGAGTCCACAGTGCGGGACATGATGAAAGTCGGGCTCCCGTCACTGCTGGTCGCGGTGCTCGGCGTCGTCACCCCGTTCGCCCTGGGATGGGGGGTCGGCGCGCTCGTGCTGCCGGAGCACAGCGCCTACGTCCACGCGTTCCTGGGCGCGGCGCTCACCGCGACCAGCGTAGGGATCACCGCGCGCGTGCTGAGCGATCTGGGGAAATCCCGCTCGCCCGAAGCGCGCATCATCCTCGGCGCCGCCGTGATCGACGATGTGCTCGGCCTGGTGATTCTCGCCATCGTCAGCGGAGCGATCCAAGCCGCCGACCTCGGATCGTCGTTCGCCCTGGGGTCGGTCGCCCTCCTGGTGTTCAAGGCGTTGCTGTTCCTGGGTGGCGCCCTCGCACTGGGAGTGATTCTCTCGCCGCGCCTGTTCCGCCTAGCCGCACGATTGCGCGGCCGTGGGGTGCTGCTCGCCACGGCGCTGGTGTGCTGCTTCCTGCTGGCGTATCTGGCTTCCACGATCGGGCTTGCCCCAATCGTGGGGGCCTACGCCGCGGGCCTGATCCTCGAGGACGTGCATTTTCGCGCGTTCGCCGAGCGCGGCGAGCAGCGGCTCGAGGAGCTCATCGAGCCGCTCGCCTCGATCCTGGTGCCGGTGTTCTTCGTGCTGATGGGGATGCGGGTCGAGCTCGCCGCGTTGGCGCGCGTCGACGTGCTGGGATTCGCCGCCCTCCTTACCCTCGCGGCGATACTCGGCAAGCAGGCGTGCGCCCTCGGCGCGTACGGCGGTGGGCTGGACCGCCTCTCCATCGGGATCGGGATGATCCCGCGGGGCGAGGTAGGGCTCATCTTCGCCAGCATCGGGATGACCCTGACGCTGGCCGGGGAGCGCATCATCGACGAGGCCACGTTCGCGGCCGTCGTCATCATGGTGATGGTGACCACCATGGTCACACCACCGGCGTTGAAGTGGAG
Source organism: Gemmatimonadales bacterium (assembly GCA_050921685.1). Classification (GTDB taxonomy): domain Bacteria; phylum Gemmatimonadota; class Gemmatimonadetes; order Gemmatimonadales; family GWC2-71-9; genus DASTHG01. Next base: position 257 of record JBOHSO010000231.1, on the reverse strand, counting down.
CCTGTCCCGCCCGGCGCAGCGGTCGGGCTCCTGATGAGCGATCCACGGCGCGCCAGCTCGCTCGGCGGGCTGGCGGATCGCATCGTGGCGTGCGAGCGCTGCCCGCGGCTCCGCGCGCACTGCCGACGCGTCGCCCGCATCAAGCGGCGCGCCTTCGCGGACCAGGCGTACTGGGGACGGCCCGTCCCTGGATGGGGCGATCCCGCGGCCCGGCTGCTCATCGTCGGGCTCGCGCCGGCGGCGCACGGCGCCAACCG
>JBOHSO010000230.1:0-6686 GCA_050921685.1 Gemmatimonadales bacterium | reverse complement strand
CTTGTCGCGCGTGTCGTCCACACCGTCCCCGTCGGCGTCCGTAGCCGTGGGGCAGACGACCGCATCCACTGCGGTACCGGGCGGAGTGTCGGGGCAACGATCGCGGCTATCGGGCACGCCGTCTCGGTCGCCGTCCTTGGGACAGCCGGACTCGTCCACGGGGAGGAGGTCGGCCGGCGTGTTGGGGCACCGGTCACGCGCGTCGTCCACGCCGTCGGCGTCCGCGTCCAGGGGACAGCCGCGCGGATCCACCGCCGAGCCCGTCGGGGTGTTCGGGCATTGGTCATGACCGTCGTAGGCGGCATCACCATCGGAGTCCACGGGGCAGCCCTGGGCATCCGCGAACGCTCCGAACGGCGTGTTGGGGCAATGGTCCAGTCCATTGTAGTGGCCGTCGGCGTCGGAATCCGATGGGCAGCCGCGCCGGTCGACGATGGCGCCCATTGGTGTGTTGGGGCACGCGTCGCGAGCGTCTCGAACCCCATCCTGGTCGGCGTCTGGCGGCGGGCCGCCGACCGTGAAGTACGACAGCCCGAGCGTCGCCAGCATGTGGCCGGCGCTGTTTCCCGGGGGCAGGCTGGATGAAAAGCTGTAGAGCCCCCGGACGTCGGCGCGCAACGCCAGACGGTGTCCCAGGAATATGCGGCCACCGACCCCGAGGGTGACGGCGTCATCCCCGAACCGTCCCGGCGGCGTACCACCGAAGCGCGGCCGTGCATACCCGCCGAGCAGGTACCAGGACGGACTCTCGTCCCCGAAATTGAAGAGCACATGGACGGCGGCGAGCGTGATCGGAACGCTGCTGCCGCCGCCTTCGGGGGTCGCCCGCTCCGCCCCCCCCTCGAGCTCGATCGCCCAGGCGGGTCGCAGAAAGTACCCGACGCGCACGCCGCCGCCCACGCCTGCCCGCAGGTCGTAACCCGGCGTGAATGAAGCGAGCGACGCGAACGCGCCGACCTCGACGCCGCCCGCTCGCTGTGCTGCGGGCGTCCGCGCCGCCCCGAGCGCGACCAGCAACACCGCTCCGGCCAGCCTGACTCGCGCCACTAGAATCCCCACGCGCCGTCCCGCCGGGTTCGAGTGATCAGGTCGATCCCGCCGACCACGATAGCGTGATGCGAGCCATCGGCGTCCTGCCAGCGCGCGCCGGCCGGCCCGACAAGCGTCCCGCCGCCCTGGCCCGCGATGGTGTTCGCGCCAACTGGTCCGGCGAAGCCGCCCAGGGAATCACCCGCCACGAGTGCGGCGAGCGTCTCGGCGGCGTTCGCTGGGGCGCCGCCGTAAAACCCGCCCACCACGAGCACCACGTCCCCGAGCAGCAGCGTCGCGAATTGCGAGCGCCCTTCGGGGAGCACGACGCCCGCTGGTGCCCAGGCTGACGTGAAAAAGCCGGAAGCGAGACTCACGCGCGCCGTGTCGCCCGCGTCGAGCCGCGGTGGGGCGACCCCGAGCCCGCCGCCCGGTGGAGCGCTGTCGGCGATGCCGCCGAACGCGGCCACGCGGCTGTCGAGCACCACGCCGCCGCCGTGCGCTCTCGGACCGGGCAACGAGGGCTGGGCGTACCAGCCGTCGATCTGCCCGTCCAGCCCGATGCGCGCTACATACACGTTTGGCTGCGGACGCCCCACAGAGTCGGTGCCGCCGATCACATAGATCCGGCCGCGCCGCACCACCGCGATCGCCCCGGCGACCGGTGCGGGAAGGGGCTCGATCGGGGTGAAGACGTCGACCGCCGTATCGGGGGCGACCAGCGCCCGGTACACGGTGGCACGGGCGCGGCCCGAGGAATCGATCCCGCCGATCACGAACAGCGCGCGGCCGTTGAAGCGGGAGTTGTAGCGGTTGGCGAGCACCGCCGCGGCGAACGCGCGGGGCGCCGGCAAGTCCCGCGGTCGGCTCCAGGGGCCGATCGAGCCGCCTGGGGCCGCACGGGCGACGAACACGGCGGAATCGGGGACGAGGACCGAATCGCCGCTCACCGGCTCGGCACCGCCTGCGGCATACAAGGCGACGCGCAGCTCGGACCCGGAGGGTTCGGCTCCCACCGTGAGGGCTACGCCTGCCGGCGCGCGCGGGAGGGCGGTGCGCGCCTGCCAAGCCAGCGTGACCGGATCGAAGGCGACGCGCGGCCGCACGTGGGCCGAGGAGGAAAGCTGCAGTCCGTTCGTCGTCGTCACGGTGAGGGTCCCACTCACGGCGCTGTCGGGCACCGTGACGCGGATCGCGCGCTCGCTCCAGCCGCCGGGCGCCACCGTGGCGGCCACGCTGCCGCCACCGGCCCGCGTGAAACTCACCGCCCCGCTTCCTTGAGCATCGCCGAAGCCGAAGCCCTCGATCACGACAGCGTCCCCGCGCACGAGCAACGGCTCGATCGCCCCGTCGACGTAATCGACGCGGGGGGTCGAGGGCAGAGGGCCGGAGGGGTTGCCGCCGCAGGCCAGCACGACGAGCGGCAGACTCCAGCCGAGGCTAGCGGCGGCTCTCGGTGCCACGAATGAAATCCACGGCCTGCGCCAGGCGCTCCGCCACGGTGGACAGCTCGGTGGCGCCCTGGGCCAAATCCTCGATGGCGCGGAGCTGCTCGCCCGCTGCCGCGGCCACCGCTTCGGCTTCCTGGGTCGAGGCCGAGGCCCCCGATTGGGCCTGCGACAGCGATTGCGTCATCCGCGACGCGCGGTCCACGGTGGCACGTGCGACCTCCGCTACCTGCTTCCCGGAGCGCGCCGTGCCGCCCGCCACCTCGGCGATGCGATCGAGATCGGGGAGCAGCCCCGTGGACGAGGCCACCACGTCGCCCAGCTCCGCGCGGATCCGCTCCAGCAGCTGGGCCGCACGGTCCAGCGCTCGGAGCGTCTCTTGGACCGACTTCCCGACGTTTCGGGCTTCCCGCCCGGCTTCCTCAGCGAGTTTGTGCACCTCTTCCGCGACCACGGCGAAGCCGTGCCCGTGCACGCCGGCACGCGCCGCTTCGATCGTCGCGTTGAGCGCGAGCAGGTTGGTCTGGTTCGCCACGAACCCGATCGCCTCCGAGAACCGCTCCACCTGCGCGGCTACGTCGCGCAGCCGGACCATCTCCGCGGCGCCCTGCTCCGTGGAGCGCGCCAGCTCGCTGAGCCGGCGCACCGTTTCCTGGGTGGCCGCACGCACCCGGCCGGCAGTTGTCTCGACTTGCTCGCCGGCTTCACGCGTCTGGTCGCCCGCCGCGGCGAGGTCCGCAGCGCCGCGCTGCAGCTCCGCCGCTTCGCTCGCGGCGGAGCCGACCAGTCCCGTCGCTTGTCGTGCGCCGTCGCTGGCGCGCTGGGCCGCGGCGGCGACTTCCTGGCTCGACGCGTGGATCTGCTGTGTCGTGGCGGTTATGGTCTGCACGTACTGCGTCGTCTGATCCGAGGCGCCGACCACCGGTTGGATCGCGCGTTCCAGGGCCAAGGTCAGCGCGATTTGCGGCGCCGCGAGGTTCAGGATCTCGGCGTCCGAGTCGCGATACATCCACGGGTCCGAGTGTCGGATGCTCCACAGGCCGATCAACTGGTCTCCGTGGAACAGCGGGACGAGAATCTCCGAGCCGGTGCGGTCGGTTCCGGGAGCGACCGTGTCGCCCCGTCCCAGGTTTCGGGCCACCACCGGGCGCTTGGAGCGGACCGCCTCACCGGTCAACCCCGCGTCGGCGTCGAACCGGAAGGTCGCGTTCACGCCGTCTCGCATCCCGGTGTCGGCCACCAGCTCCATCTCGCGGCGCTTGGGGTCGTAGCGCGCAAAGCCGATGTGCTGCCACGGGACCAGGCGCCGGGTGATCGCCTGGATGTGAGTGAACGTCCGGGCCAGACTCATGTCGGTGGCGATCGCCTGAGCGAGGCGCTGCACCAGTAGCAGCTCGTCCGCGTGGACGCCAAGCCGGATCACGTACGCCGATAGGATCGTGGCGCCCACGAGCGTCACGGCCAGAAGCAGCCGCGGAGCCCAACCGAGCGGCGTATGGCACAACCGGAACCACGCCAGCGCCAAGCTGATCGAAGCGGCGTACACGATCGTCTCCCAACGCGCCGTGAGCCGCGCGTCCACCCAGGCGACCGAGCGACTCAGCGCGAGCTCGACATAGAACGAGCCGTTCACGATCACCATCATCAGCACGACGAGGGCGGCGATGGGGCCGATGTTGTCCACTTCGAGGGCGAGACTCCCAGTTGCCCCGCCAAGGCGCTCATACACGAGGCCCACGAGCGCCGACCCGGCAGTCAGGTGCGACGCATTCGACACCGCGAGGCGAAGCGGCAGACGGCGTAGCACGACGTCGCCCACGACCGTCAGCAGCGGCGCCACGATGGTGGCGAACTCCCATCCGCGCTCGAGGATCGCGAACGCCGTGACGCCCAGTACGAAGGAGGAAAACCCGTTGCCCGGAAGCGCGATGCCGTAGCGGCGCGTGAGCGCGCCGGCGATAACGAGACCGCCGAGCGCGAGCGGGAACGACCCGCCGCTGGCGAGCCGCCCGGTGGCGTAGCTGACGAATGCGACCCCGATGGCGACCAACGCGCCCAGCGAGACCGCGCCGGGAACGAGCATCGCGGGCGCCGTCCAGCGACGGGGGGGCGGACTCATGCCGGCCGCGGCATCCTGTGCAGAGAAGGGATGGGCGCAAGCTCGGCCGTGTGGCGCGGCATGTCAAGCGCCGCTATCGTTCCCGCCATGCGTGTTAACATCGAGTTCTGCGTCGTTTGAAATTACGAGCCGCGGGCCGCCGGTCTGGCGGCCGAGATCCGCGCGACCTTTCCCGGCGCGGAGGTGAAGCTGATCGAGTCATCGGGCGGCGCGTTCGAAGTGGAGGTCGACGGGCGGCGGGTGTTCTCCAAAAAGGCACTGGGGCGCCACGCCCAGCCGGGTGAGGTGCTGCGCCTGCTGCGGGAGGCCGGCACGGCGTCGTGAAGATCGCCATCTCCACCGGGGGCGGCGACGCGCCGGGCCTGAACGCCGTCATCCGGGGGGCGGTCCTCTCGGCGGTGAACCGTGGGTGGCAATGCGTCGGCATCCGGCGGGGTTTCGGCGGCCTGCTGGGCGAAGATCTCCTGGTGCCGCTCGGCGCGAACGAAGTACGCGGCATCACGCATCTTGGCGGCACCATCCTCGGGACTACGAATCGCGGCGACCCGTTCAAATGGCGGGAGCAGCGGCCCGACGGCAGCTGGGTCGAGCGCGACCGATCCGACGAGCTGGTCACGGCGTTCCGGGCGCACGAGCTGGATGCTCTCATCGTCATCGGTGGCGACGGGTCGCTCGACATCGCGCGCCGGCTGATGGCCAAGGGCGTCCCGATCGTCGGGGTTCCCAAAACGATCGACAACGACGTCGGTGGCACCGTGGCGACGTTCGGCTTCGACACCGCGGTGTCCACCGCCACCGATGCGATTGACAAGCTCCACTCTACCGCCGAGAGTCACGAGCGCGTGATGGTAGTGGAGGTGATGGGCCGCAATGCCGGCTTCATCGCCCTTCACTCCGGAATCGCCGCCACAGCGGACGTCATCCTCATTCCCGAGATCCCGTTCGACATCGCGAAGGTGTGCGACAAGGTGCGTCGGCGCGAAGCTCAGGGACGCCATTTCAGCATCGTCGTCGTGGCGGAGGGAGCGTCCCCCAAGGGCGGCACCGAGAGCTACCTCGATCCCGAGCGGCGGCGTCTCGGAGGGATCGCCGAAAAAGTGGCGGGGGCCATCGAGCAAATCACCGGCAAGGAGACCCGTTCGCTCGTGCTCGGCCACCTCCAGCGCGGCGGCAGCCCCACCACGTTCGACCGCCTGCTGGGACTGCGCTTCGGTGCGGCCGCGGTGCGCCTCATCGCCGTGGGGAACCTCGGGACGATGGTCGCGCTGCAGCCGCCCGATGTCGTTCCGGTCGCCATCGACTTGGCACTCTCGACACCAAGGCGAGTGTCGATCGACTCGGACGTGATCGCAACTGGACGCGAGCTCGGCATCAGCTTCGGTGATCAATGAGCCGGACCAGGCCCGGAACGGACTCCCAGGAGGTCGTGGCTGTACCCTGCGCAGGACATATCAACCCATCGAGCCGCCGTCTTAACACTGCCAACACGTAGAACGTCAACAGGTTGCGGCCGTGCTGGCGGATGGCACGGGGCTTTCGTGCATAGCGCGCAACCAGGAGGCTCGATGGTCAAGATCGTCTCGCTCGCCGGACTCGCGACGCTGCTCGCGGCCGGTACCGCCCCCGCTCAGACGAGCGTCCAGTTGTCGCTTGGGTTTGGGGTGCCGCGCCCGTACGTATCGGGTGTCATCGTCGTCGGCCGGCCGCACCTACGGCCGGTGTACCGGCCGTGCTTCTATCGTCCCTGCCTGTTCCATCGCCACCATGGGCGACCGTACTATGATCGCCCGGCGCGGTTCGGCCACCGGCCGTTGCGACGGGTGATCATCGTCGATCGACACCACCGATTCGATCGGCATCGCCACCACGGCTTTCATCGCGACCGGGACGACGATCGCGACTAGTTGCTCCCCTTGGTCAAGCGCCGACGGCTGAGGACGGTCTCACCCTCGGCCGTTTGCTTTTTCGACTCCGCCTTCGTTGAATTCACGCGTGCCGCCCATCCGCGACCACGTCCTCCCTCCCGATCCTCAGGCCTTTCTCGCCGCCGAACCCGCCACGGGGCGGGTGATCGTCATCGCGCCGACGCG
>JBOHSO010000229.1:0-3509 GCA_050921685.1 Gemmatimonadales bacterium | reverse complement strand
GGCGGGGGCGGCCGGGTGGAGGGCGTGGCGCTCGAGGACGGCACGGAGGTCCGGGCGCCGCGGGTCGTCTCGAACGCGGACGCACACGTCACGTTCCTCAAGCTCGTCGACCCCGCAGCGCTGCCGCCCGACTTCCTCGACGACGTCCGGGCCATCGACTATTCGAGCGCGTCGCTCAAGATCAACGTGGCTCTCTCCGAGCTGCCGGACTTCAGTGCGGTCCGCGGCAGCGGGCTTGCGCCCCACGAGAACCTCCGCGGGACCATCCACATCGCGCCGACGCTCGACTACATGGAGCAGGCGTACGACGACGCCAAGTACGGCCGGCCGTCGGCAAGCCCCATCCTCGAGTGCACCATCCCCTCCGTCGTGGACCCGAGCGTGGCGCCGCCCGGGAAGCACGTGATGTCGTTCTTCGTGCAGTACGCCCCCTATGCGCTGCGCGACACGGACTGGGATCAGGTCAAGGACCGGTTCGCCGATCGCTGCTTCGAGATCCTCGACCAGTACGCGCCGAACTTCAAGCGATCGGTGATCGACCGCCAGGTGCTCTCGCCGCTCGACCTGGAGCGACGCTTCGGGCTCACCGGCGGCAACATCTTCCAGGGGGCGATGCCGCTGCACCAGCTGTTCTTCCTCCGGCCCCTCCCCGGGTACGCGGACTACCGCACCCCCATCAAGGGGCTGTATCTGTGCGGCTCGGCGACGCATCCCGGCGGCGGGGTGATGGGCGCGTGCGGCTACAACGCGGCGCGGGAGATCTTGAGAGATCGATAGCCGTAGCCACTTACCGGCTCAGCCGGTTGTACTTGCGGAGGATCTCGCGCAGCCGGTCGTGGGGCATCGCGACGACCCGGAGGTCGTCGGCTCCCGTCATCGTCTCAGCGGCGAGGAGCGCGTTGATGATCGCCTCCTCGGTCGCCTGCACCGTCGCCTCGAACAGGGGGGAGATCCGCTCGTTGGGGAGCAGCGTCGTGGCGGCGAGCCCCGTGTCCACGGACGCTCGCGGGTTCGCCGTCGAGAACGCGATGAAGATGTCGCCCGACGAGTTCGCGCCGATGCCCCCCATATTGCCCACGCCGAGCGCGGCGCGGCGCGCGATGCGCTTGAGCTGATGGGGCAGGAGCGGTGCGTCGGTCGCGACGACGATGATGATCGAGCCCACGTCCGCCGCGCGCCCGGCATCCACGGCGGACCGGGGAGAGCCACACGGCTCGCGGCACGGCAGCAGATCCGGGATCTCCCTCCCCACCGGCGCGCCGGCGATCCTGAGCAGCTGCCGCGCGCCGTAATTGCATTGCACCAGGACGCCGACCGTGTACCCACCGTCCTGCGGCTCGAGCCGGCGCGACGCCGTGCCGATCCCGCCCTTGAACCGGTGGCAGATCATGCCCGTTCCGCCACCGACGTTGCCTTCGGGCACGGGTCCGGCGCGCGCGTTATCGAGCGCCGCAAACGCGTGCTGCTTCGTCACGTGGAACCCGTTGATGTCGTTCAGCAGGCCGGCCCACGTCTCGGCGACCACCGGCAGGGACCAGTCGGCCCGGACGCCGTTCCGGACGAGCCACTCGATCACCGCGTCGCGCACGACGCCGACCGAGTGCGTATTGGTGATCATCACGGGCCCTGCGAGGAACCCCGACTCCTCCACCCAGGTGGTGCCGGTCATCTCCCCGTTGCCGTTCAAGGTGAACCAGCCCGCAAACACCGGGTCGAAGTCGCGCTTGCCGCGCGGCAGGATCGCCGTCACCCCGGTGCGCACTGGCCCCGTGCCGACGACCAGCTTGCCGCTGCCAGAGATGATCGTCGCGTGCCCGACCTCGACGCCTGCGACGTCGGTGATGGCATCCAGCGGTCCCGGCACCCCGTCGAGCGGGATCCCGAGGTCGCGGGCGCGCCCTTTTTGCTGTGCCCGTGCGTCATCCGGAAGTGTCAGTACGAGTGCCAGGAGAGCCAGCTGAAGCTTCATCGCCCGCGTCTCCGTAGGGGTGCGCTACGATAGGCTGGGTCCCGGGGCGGCCGCAAGTTGTGATCCGCCGGGCTTCAGCCCGGGGACAAACACGACGAGATTTGTTCGTCCATGGCCGACACGCTCACGTCGTCGTTCACGTCGCCCGCTTCCTACTGGCAGGCGAGCCGAGCTCCGCGCTACAGCCTGCTGTTCGCCCTCCCGCTGCTTGTGTTTTATCAGATCCTCGCGGTGCTGCTGGCGACGGGCCCGCGCTCCATCCGGAACGGTGCGGATGTCATTCTGCAGGGCTTGTTCGCGGCGATCGCGGGGCGGTGGGGCCCGCCGCTGTTTATGACCTGTCTCATCGGCGCCGGGCTCTGGCTCGTGGTGCGAGACCTGCGCGCCCACGGGTCGAAGCTGCGGGCCAGGGTGTTCGGAGGAATGCTCGGCGAGTCGGTGCTGCTGGCGCTGGCGTTCGGCCTCGTGGTGGGCGGAATCACCTCGGGCGTGATGGGACTGCTCCAGACGCTCGCCCTGCCGCCGGCCCAGAATCTCGATTGGTGGACGCGGCTCATGGTGTCGCTCGGCGCAGGGATTTACGAGGAACTGCTGTTCCGGGTGCTGCTCGTCACGCTCCTCGCCGTCGCCGCCCACGTGTTGCTCGGTTGGCGCGGGCTCACCGCAGGCGCCGCGGCCACCGTGCTGGGCGCCGCGATCTTTTCGGCGTTCCACTACATCGGCCCCTACGGTGATCGCTTCGAGCTCTACTCGTTCGTCTTCCGGATGATCGCGGGACTGTTCTTCTCGGCGCTGTACCTGGCGCGGGGCTTCGGAATCACCGCGTGGACGCATGCGCTGTACGACGTGCTGCTGCTCATCGTGTGATCACTCGCGGCCGACCGTTTCGAGGATCCCCGCCCTCACGGGCGGGGCTATGGCACCTTCGCTCACCACCTTCGAGGATCCCCGCCCTGACGGGCGGGGCTATGGCCGTCGCCCACCCCCTTCGAGGATCCCCACCCGCTATGACGCTATGCTGCGATTATTTGCCCTGCCCTGCGTCGGAATGATTGTGGAGGATCGTCGTGCGCGCACTAACATCGGTCGGGTTGGTCCGGCACATGAACCACAGTTTCGTTTGGGTGCGCGTCCATTGCGTCTGGAGCACGTACCGGCGGCAGCCGTGGATCGCTGCAGAGTGGCGTGATCGCCTTTACCGCTATCTGGCAGGGGTGGCACGACGTAAAGGCGCCTTGCTGCTCTGCGCGGGCGGAGTGCGCGATCACGTGCATCTGTACCTTTCGTTGTCCCCCGCTCGCTGCCTGGCCAGTCTCGTGAACGCTCTCAAGGCAAATTCATGCAGGTGGGTCCACGAGACATTCCCACGCCTTCGGCTGTTCGCCTGGCAGAAGGGCTACGCGGCATTCTCCGTGTGCAGGCGCTCGGAGCGCCAGCTCATCTCGTACATCCAGAACCAAGAAGCCCACCACCGGGGCGAACGGTTCCAGCGCGAGCTCGAGCGCATCCTGATCCGACACGGCATTCCAAGGTCCGAAGG
>JBOHSO010000228.1:0-1571 GCA_050921685.1 Gemmatimonadales bacterium | reverse complement strand
CGCCCCACCCGCGCGGCCACAGCGGCGACCATCTTGCAGAAGGTGGTCTTGCCGGAGTCCATGCCGCCGAGCGCGACGGCGGTGCCGCCCCGCTCCACGATCTTGGCGATCGTGCTCTCGTACGCGTCCACGCTCTCCCTCGCCCAGGCCGGCCCAGCACGAATCGACGTCCGATCCGGCTCAGCGGTCGGAGACGCGCAGCAGCGCAGGCGGGGATGCCGTGGTGGTGTCGGGTGCGGTTAGACGGCTCTCACGTAACTCGAGTCGAGGTACTTGTCGACGTCTTCTTCCCGGACACGAAACGATTTGCCGACCCGAACGGCGGGAAGCTTGCCGCTCCGGATCAGCCGATACACGGTCATCTTCGAAACACGCATGCGCTCAGCGACCTCTAACGCCGTCAGGAAACGGGGGCCGCTGGGCGAGTTTGGACTCGCCAACCGTTCTCCTTCCGCTGAGTGAACTCAGTATAGCCGGGCAGGGTGCGCCGATTACAACGGATCTGCCCTGGCCGGAAGGGGGAGCGGCTCCCGGTCTCTCTCGTTTATCGGCCGGTCGGAGCCCCGGCAAAAGGCCTGACCCGGTTTTCCCTGCCTCAGCCGGCCCGGCCGGCCTGGACCGTCCGGCCGGCCTCAGGCCCGGACTTCCTGGACCAGAAACTCGGTCATCGGGAGGTACCGCTCGGGCTCCCGGTTGTCGTCCAGGGGAACCACGATCCGGGTCATCCCCCGGGCCAGGGCCACCGCGATCGCGGGATCGTTGACGTCGGTGAAGGCGATCGTGGAGACCCCCCGGACGATGGCGGCTCCGGCGAACCCGTGGTCGGCCACGACCAGATCGGGGGCGTCGATCGAGTCCAGCAACATCTCCATCGGCCACGATTCGTGCGTGTGGTACAGGTTGGCCCCGTCGGTCAGCACCGCAACGGAGTCCAAGTAGCGCACGCGGTTCCCGTGACGCCGGGGCAGGTCGTTCAGGCGCTCGCCCGAGCGAGGCGTGAGGGTCTTGCAGCCGGCGGCCTGAAGCGCCCGCGCCAGCGTCATGTAGGACGGCATCAACCCCGTGGGGTGCCCGGTGGCCAGCAGCACGCGCTGGCCGCGCCGCGCCGCCTGGGCCAGCCGGCCGGCGGCGGCCGCCAGGCCGTCCAGCGTCCGATCGACGTCGATCACGCCGGGGCCGTCCAACATGCTGAGGTCGTTCGAGCAGCCGCACAGCGCCGCGACGTCGTCGATCACGCTCTGCTCGGTCAGGGGCGGGAACGAGAAGCCCAGCAGCTTGTCCGGGTCGCCGGCGGCAAGCAGCTTGGCGTTGCGCACGACCGACTCGCGCGGCGTCAGCGTGTCGCCGCAGAGCTGGGCGTCGAGAAGGGCTGCGCGGAGCGTTTCGCGCGTTGCTGCGTCCACGAACGGGGCAGTCTACGTGGAATTCGCGACGGCGCGGCGGCGTTGCCTGCCACGATGGGGCCCATGCGCGAAGGACGGGCGAGCGGCGGCGGACTGGTCGCGCTGGCCTCGGTTCAGTTCGGGGTCGTGGTGGTGCTGGGCGCCGGGCTGGTGCGCGACGGGTTGAGC
>JBOHSO010000227.1:0-2262 GCA_050921685.1 Gemmatimonadales bacterium | reverse complement strand
CCAGCGTATCCGGCGCGTAGCCTTCCAGCAGCCAGTGCAGGATGGGGTCGGCGCGCTGGTAGGAGATACCCAGCTCGTCTTCGTCGCTCACCCCTCGGACGAGGTCGGCGGTCGCGGGCTTCTCGACGATCACGTCGGGAACCCCCAGGTAGCGCGCCAGCGCCCACACCTGCGTCTTGAACAGGTCGCCCAGCGGGTTCACCGGGGGCGAGTCGTCGGCGTGCCAGGTGAAGTAGCCCAGCAGCCGCTCCGATTTGTTGCCGGTGCCGAGCGGCAGCGCGCGGTGCTTCGCCGAGAGATCGAACAGCACGATCATCCGCTGGCGCGCCATCACGTTGCCGGCGCGCTTCGGATCGACCGCGCCTTCCTTCTCTACCTGGGCGAGGTAGCCGTCCACCGCGGCGGTGATGTCCACGGTGACCGAGGGGATGCCGAGCTCGGCGATCACGAGCTGGGCGTGCGACATGCTCTCCGGGCTCGAGGTACGATACGGCATGCGCACCCCGATCACGTTCTCCCGCCCGAGCGCCCGGGCGGCGAGGAACGCGGTCAGCGCCGAATCGACGCCTCCCGAGATCCCCACGAGCCCCTTGTGGAACCCGCGGCGCCGCACCACCTCGTCCTTGAGGAAGCTCACCAGCCATTTTTGGACCAGGTCGGCGTCGATCCGGAGCAGGTCTTTCTCCGCTACCGCCCCACGATGGACCTGCAGCTTGGAGGAGGCGGGACTGGGGATTGGGGATTGGTTTTTCTTGCCGTCCGTCGGCGGATCGAATCGCACCTTCGGGACGCTTCGCCCCTTTCCCCCAGTCCCTAGTCCCTTGGTGAGGATCGGCAACGCGCTCTGGAGGTCGGCGAGCAGCGGTGCGTCGGCGCGCGCATGGGTGAGCTGCTCGAGATCGAGCTCGGCGGTGACCAGCGCCTCCTCGAACAGCGGCCCGCGCACCACCAGGTTGCCCATCGGATCGACCACCACCGAGGCGCCGGGGAAGCCTTTCCCACCCTCGAAGCCCACCAGGTTGGCGAGCGCCACGAACACGCCGTGCTCCTCCGCCAGGCCGCGCACCACGCGCTCCCAGCGCACCATGCTGGCGGGGAGCCGCACGCCGTCTTCGTCGGTTCCGGTGCCGCGCGCCGGCGACGCGCTCGGCACGATGATGAGCTGCGCCCCCTCGAGCGCCGCGATCGTCGCCGCGAGCGAATGCCAGGCGTCCTCGCAGATCAGGATCGCGGCGCGCCCGCCCCAGCCGGTGTCGAAGGCGCGCACCCCGTCCTGGCCGCGGTCCACGAACCGCTCCTCGTCAAAGACGCCGTAGGTGGGCAGGAACACCTTGCGGTGCACGTGGCGCACCTCGGGCTTCTTGCCGCCGATGGTCGCGTACAGGCAGGAATTGAAGAAATGGTTCTCGAAGCGCTCGTAGAAGCCGATCGCCACGTCGATCGGTCCCCTGCCGTTTCCCGCAACGGGGGAGTCCTTCAGGACCTGCTGATACACCCGGTCGAGATCGCGCAACAGCGTCCCCGCGGTGACCGCCACCTGTTTCACGCCGCCTTCCACGAAGTATCCCGAGGTGGCGGTTTCGGGGAACACGACCAGGTCGTGCCGCGGCTCGAGCGCGGCGGCCTCCGCCACCACCGCACCGATGCGCGCGAGGTTGGCGGTGTAGTCGCGTTTGGTGGGACGGAACTGGCTGATGGCGAGTCGCAGCATCGTGGGGAAAGATACTGCGCGAAAAGGTGCGTCGTGCGTGGTATTATGCGGCGATATGGCATTCCTCTTCGGGGCCTTCGCCGTGCTGGCCGCCATGGTGGCGGCGGGCTGGACCGTGCCGCTCGACCATGCGGTGACAACGGCGGCGGTGGCAGGCCGGACGTCGCTCCTCTCCGAAGTCGCGGTGAACGTGACGGCGCTGGGCAGCGCGCCATTGGTCGCCCTGATCGTCGCGATCGTCGCGGCGTATTGTCTGCTCACCGGCCGGCGGCGATTCGCCCTCGCCCTCGCCGGGACCCCGCTTGTGTTCCTCGTCAACGCCCTGATGAAGGTCGTGGTGGGCAACCCGCGTCCGACCGCAGCGCTGGTGGCGCTGCCGGGGTCGTACGGCTTCCCGAGCGGCCACTCCGCCGCCGCGAGCGCGTTGTACCTCACGCTCGCCCTGCTCGCCGCAGCCGGCGACCCGCGCCCGGGCGCGCGCCGTCTGCTCGTCGGCGCCGGGCTCGGCATCGCGCTGCTTGTCGGTTGGAGCCGGGTGTACCTCGGGGTGC
>JBOHSO010000226.1:0-3824 GCA_050921685.1 Gemmatimonadales bacterium | reverse complement strand
TCTCCAGATCGCTCCCGATTCGCTGCGCGTCGATCGGGAAGGGGTTCGCGGGTGGGAGCCTTTGGCGCGTTGGCCGGGTCCCGCCGCAACCGGCGTTTCGCTGACGGTATCCAATCCGAGTCTGGTGTTCGGACCCCTCGGGATGGGGTGGGGGCCCGCCAACACTCGGGTCGTGCTCCGCCGCGGGTCACAGATTGAAACAATCACCACGTCCCGGTTAGGCCGGGTGAAGCGGCGGTAGGTCCCCATTCGCCTGCAACCGTCTTGGGAGCGTGTGCATCTAAGGGGTGGGACCGAAGATCGGCAGGGGGTTGAAACAATCCAGCAGGCGCCGGCGTCAGATCAGCGCCTGAAGTCATATGTGTAAAGCGGTCGCGGTTGGAGTGTGACGGCCACTTCGCCCGGCCCACCAGCCCGGGGTGCGCAAGCCCCCGGGTTTGGTCTTTTCTAGAGGGTGTCGCCGCCGTCGAGGAACACCAGCGATCGCCGCCGGCTCACGACTTCGACCAGGGCGGTGAACACCGCGGGATCGAGCACCGTCCCCGCCAGCTCGCCCATGCGCCGCACCGCTTGATCGGGTGGCAGCTTCTCCTGGTAGGGACGGGACGTACAGAGGGCGTCGTAGACCTCGGCCGCCCCGATGATCCTGGCGGCGATCGGGATCTCCTCGCCCCGCAGGCCGTCGGGATACCCGGCGCCGTCCCAGCGTTCGTGGTGGTGGCGGACCCCTCCCAGGACGGGTCCCAGGTGTTTGAGTGGGGCGAGGATCTGCGAGCCGATGATGACGTGCTGCTTCACGTGCTCGTATTCATCGGGAGTGAGCGGCCCTTCCTTGTTCATCACCGACTCGCGCGTGCCGATCTTGCCGATGTCGTGCAACCGGCCGGTGAGCCGGACCTGCTCGATCTCGTCGTCCGACAGCCTCAGGTGGGCGGCGATCGTCGCCGCGAGATCGGCCACGCGGGTGGAGTGACCGCGGAGGTAGGGGTCGCGCCCCTCCATCGCGTTCACCAGCGCCTCGAGGGTCGCCACGGTGACCCGTTGCGCCTGCGCGCGGTCCCGTTCCCACTCGGCGGCACGGGCGGCGAACTCCTCCTTGAGATGAACATCGAGCTTCCGGTCCTCCATCCGCATCGCGCGGCGGCGCAACGCCAGTTGCGCCGCGCGCTCGAGATCGGGCAGCTCCAAGGGCTTCGTGAGGTAGTCCATCGCGCCACGCTGCATGCACAGCGCCGCGGTGGTGGCGTCGTTGACCGCCGTCAGCATCACGATGGCGAGATCGGGCGAGATTTCTAGGGCCTGCGGCACGAGATCCACTCCGTTCGTCCCGGGCATGCGGATGTCGCAGAGCATCAGAGCGATGTCGTGCTGCCGCAGCACGACGAGCGCCTCGTCGCCGGAACCCGCGGTATGGACGGTGAATTGCTGCTTGGTCAGGAACCGTTTGAGGGCGTTGCGGATCGGCTCCTCGTCATCCACCACCAGCACCGCGAGTGACTCTCGACTGTCGACCACGGGCTGGAAACCCTCTCGAAGGCGAGAAAACCTACGCCGCGACGAACTGCAGCGCCACGGGCGCCGGCAGCAGGCCTGCCCGGGCCCCGCGCGCCAATAGCTCCTGGACCGCCCGCCGGCCGATCGCTCCGTAGTCCACCGTGTACGCGTTCACGTACATGCCCACGAACCGGTCCGTATGCACGGGGTCGAGCCCACGGCTGAAGCGCTGCGCGTGCGCCAGCGCCTCGGCGCGGTGCGCCAGCCCGTACTGGATGCTGGCCTTCAAATCGTGGGCGACCGCCCGCAGCAGCGGCTCGCCCAAGTCGCGCCGCCCGACGTTGCCGCCCAATGGAAGCGGCAGGCCTGTTTCGCGCCGCCACCACTCCCCGAGATCGACCCAGAGCTTCAACCCACGCTCGGCGAAGCTGAGCTGCCCTTCGTGAATCAACAACCCGGCCTCCACCCGGCCGGCAGCCACTTCGTCCTCGATCCGATCGAACGGCACCACTGTGTGGCGAACCTCGGGTTGGAACAGCTTGAGCGCGAGGTAGGCGGTGGTGAGCTCCCCTGGGACGGCCACGGTGCAGCCCGCGAGCGCGCGACGTGGATCGGCGGCAGCAGCCGCCCGGGACACCACCCGCGGTCCGTATCCGTCGCCGATGCTGGCGCCGTGCGCGAGCAAGGCGTAGCGGTCGGCCAGGTACGCGTACGCGTGCAATGAAACCGCGGTGACCTCGAGCTCCCCGGCGAGGGCGCGACGGTTGAGTGACTCGATGTCGCCGAGCTCGTGGACGTAGCGGCGCTCGCCGGTATCGACGCGCCCCGATGCCAACGCCCAGAACATGAACGCATCGTCCGCGTCCGGGCTGTGGGCGACGTGAATGATGCGCGGGGGTGATGGACTCACGCGCCGGGCTGCCCGGCGGTCAAGACACCTCAGCCTCGACGGTCGCGTGCGGCAGGGTGAGGAACCGCCGGACCACCAGCTGCAGGGCCGCTTCGGGAGTGAGGGACAACCGCATTTCCCCTGCCGTCAGTCCCAGGTACAGCCGGGCGTGTTGTTGCAGCGTGCGCACCTGGGAGTATCCTAGTCGTTTGGCGACATCCTCGACCGTGAATCCGGGATCCTGCAGCAGGCGATGCGCGTACAGGATGCGCGCGGCGGCGAGGAAATGGCGCGGGCTGGGCATCGCCGCCCGCATGAACCAGCGCTCGCAGGTCCTCCGCCCCACCCCGGCCGACGCGGCGAGCTGCTCGACGGTCTGGACTCCTTCGGGCGCGCGTAACGCCGCCTCGAGCACCCAGCGAATCTCGGACCGCAACGGGGCGAACGCGGCCGCGATCTGATCCAACAATCGCTGCGAGCAGGCGCGGGCTTGCTCGCGCTCCAGCGCCGCCCGCAGCCCATCAGGATGATCGTCGATCCGGCAGAACACCACCTCCCGGACCCCCTGGCGTCCGAGCGCCAGGAGGACGGGGGCGAGCGCCGGAGTGAACGTCGAGTACAGCAGCACCGGCAAGGAAGGGAAGAGCAGCAGCAGCCGTTCGATTTCCTGGCTGCGGGGCTCGCCCGACAGGAACGGGTCGACGACCGCCAGCTCAACCGGCTGGCGGCAGATGAGATCGACCACCACCCCCCAGTGGCCGGCGGGCACGAAGCTGAACCGGCTCCCGGCGGCGCGGCGGAGGCGGAGGACCTGAATTTCGGGGACAGCGGCTAAAACGAGCATGAATGTCGCGAGAACGTTCTATGGTGTCGCAATAACGCCCTAAAAAGACTACCGCCCGACAGGCTCAATTATATCCCCGGGAGTACCGACGTCCACACCCACTCACGGAGGTCCCAATGTCGCGCCGGACACTGTCTTTCCTGGGCTTGGTTCTCGTCGCGTTCGCCCTGGCGGCGGCAGCCTGCGCCGACTCCACCGGCCCCCAGCCCGCCGCGCCGCGAGCCAATGCGACGTGCGATTGGACGAGCAGCGGCACCCGCTGCTAGGGCCGTTTAGCCAGTTAGTCCGGCCAAGGCGGCGGACACATCCTTCAGGGCCCCTACTTGGACGGTGGGTTCCGTGACTGTGGGCTCGGTGTTTGCGAGGGCCTCACAGTCCCGGAGCCCGGCGCGGATCCGCTCGATCCGGAACTCGAATTCGTGCAGGCCATGGGCCTGGGCGACTTGGAGCGCGCGCCCCATCTCCGTTTCGGCTCGCGCGAATTGTCCGAACCGGGCCAGACCGATCCCGAGCTTCAAGTGGTAGTCCGCGAGGATGTTGGGCGCCATGCGCGCGGTTTCAATCTGGCACCGGGCTCGCCACCGCTCGAACCCGAGG
>JBOHSO010000225.1:0-2064 GCA_050921685.1 Gemmatimonadales bacterium | reverse complement strand
GCCCGATCCCGGCGCCGATCCCGATCGCCACCGGCGCGCCGCTCCAGTGCGCCGCGGCCACCGCCGCCACCGTCGCCGGGCCGTACTCGGGGTAGCGCACCGCCCCGACGGGCAGGATGTCGAACTGCAGCAGCTCGAACACGACCGCGAGCCGCAGTCCCGTCCCCAGGTCGCCGAGCAGCAGCCCGGTCACGGTGCCGGCCACCAGCGGGCGGGCGACCATCATCTGCGGGACGCTCACCAGGTCCACCCCCACGAGCGTGCCCCAGGCGAGCAGCAATACCAGGTCGGTCACGCTCACAGGAACTCCCCGATGGGGACGGCCCGGGCGGTCGGCACGTCCTGGGCGGTGACCTCGACGCCGTTCGAGGCGAGACGGCGCAGCTTGGCCGCTTCGTCGTCGCTCAAGTAGACGTAGCGCAGCCGCTCGCTGCGGCCGGGGCGATGGTGAATCCCGCCGATGTTGAGCTGCTTTACGTGGCCGGAGGCGACCAGCGCCTCCATGGTATCGATGTCGCCGGCGAGCAGGATCCCGACGCGGTCGTCGGCTTCCCATTCGGGGAGGCGCCGCTCCGCCTCCGCGACCGACGCGAACACCACCTCGATGCTCGACGGGACGCCCATGCGGTAGAGGTCCTGCTCCCAGGTGCTGGCGCGCACCTCGTCGTCCACGAGCACGATGAACGCCGCGTTCAGGGGCTGGCCCCAGCCCACCACCACCTGGCCGTGGATCAGCCGGTCGTCGAGGCGGATCAGGGGGAGGCTCATGCGGCCGGCGTGCGGATCGCCTTCCCGCCCGACTCGGCGGCGCGCCGCGCCGCCTCCGCCGGTGAGAGGTCGCGGTGGAACACGAAATCGAGCAGCATGGCGAGGTTCACGCCGGTCACGACCGCCAGCTCGGGGCGGTTCCGGGCGAAGCGCACGGCGCTCGTGAGGCAGGACCCGCCCGGCAGGTCCACGAACAGCAACGCGGGCCGTCCCCCCGTCGCCGCATCGATGCGGGCGGAGAGAGCCGCCGGATCGCAGCCCTCGTTGCTGACGGCCGTGAGGACGCCGTTCACGCCGCTGATGGCGTGGACGGCGGCGACGAGCGCCTCGGCCAGGTCGGCGTGGGACACCACCACGCCGCGCAACGGCTCACTCATAATCCTCTTCCAGGTATTCCCGCACCTCGGCGCGCTCGCGCATGTGCCGGATCAAGCGCTCGTTGAACTTCTGCGCCGTGTCCACACCGCTGTAGTGCAGCAGGTGGGTCATCGCCACCACCTCGCAGATCACGGTGAGGTTCTTGCCGGGGTTCAGCGGCACGGTGACGAGCGGCAGCCCCACGTCCAGGATCTGCGTCTCCCGCGTGGCGAGCCCGGTCCGGTCGTATTCGACCGTCGCGTCCCAGTCCGCCAGCTCCACTACGACCTCGATGCGCTTCTGCTGACGCGCGGCCCGGATGCCGAACAGCGCTTTGATATCGATCAGCCCGACGCCGCGGATCTCCATGTGGTGCCGCGCCAGCTCGGGCCCGCTGCCGATCAGGATGTCCACCCCGCGCCGCGTGACCTCCACCAGGTCGTCCGCCACCAGCCGGTGGCCGCGCTCCACCAGGTCGAGCACGCATTCGCTCTTGCCGATCCCCGAGCGCCCGATGAACAGCAGCCCCACGCCGTACACGTCCGCCAGCGAGCCGTGCAGCGTGGTGCTCGGCGCAAAGGCGTCATCCAGGAACGGCCTGAGCCGGCGGTAGAACTCGGCCGTCTTGAGCTTGGTGCGGATCACCGGCACGCCCTTGGCCTGGGCCAGCGTCAGGAGCTCGGGCGGCACCTCCTGGGATTTGGTGATCACCACGCAGGGCAGGTCGAAGCCGAAGAGCTGCTCGAGCGTGCGCCGCCGTGCGTCGGCATCGAGCGACGCGAGGTAGCTGATCTCGGTCTCGCCCAGGATGTGCAGGCGGTCACCCACGAAGCGCGCGGTGTAGCCCGCCAGCACGAGGCCGGGGCTCGACGCCTCGGCCGAGGGAATCTCGCGATCGAGCCCCACGTCGCCGGTGAGCGCCTCGAGCTGCAGCGGCGC
>JBOHSO010000224.1:0-4895 GCA_050921685.1 Gemmatimonadales bacterium | reverse complement strand
GTGCAGCTCCTGGATGCGCGCGGTGTCGTCGGAAGGCACGACAAGCGCCTCGTCGGCGAGCTCGCGCAGCCCCCCGCCCGATTTCCCCAGGAACGCGACCACCTCGACGCTCCGGGCGCGGGCCGCCTGGGCGGCGCGAATCACATTCGGGCTCTCCCCGCTCGTCGAATGCAGGATCAGCACGTCTCCCGGCCGGACCAGCGCCTCCACCTGGCGCGCAAATACCTCGTCGAACCCCATGTCGTTAGCGGCGGCGGTGAGCAGCGACGTGTCGGTGGTGAGCGCGACCGCGCGCAGCGCCGGCCGTTGGGACTGGTACCGCACCACGTACTCGGCAGCGACGTGCTGGGCGTCAGCCGCGCTGCCGCCGTTGCCGGCGAAGAACAACGTGCCGCCACGCCGCAACGCCGCCTCGTACCGCTCGGCGATTCGCGTGATCGTGTCGACGTGCTCCGTCGCGACCCGCCCGACGAGCGCCGCGAGCTCCCCGAGCCCTGCCCGGAACCGCTCCTGGGTCACGCGCGCCCTTCGCGCACCGCGCGGACGAATGCGGCGAGCGGCTGCCCGCTACTCTGCTCGAGCACCGTCCCCACAACGACAAAGTCCGCCCCGGCGGCCCGCGCAGCGGCGGCCGCCTGCGGCGAGCGGATACCGCCTCCCACGAACAACGGGACCGAGGGGTCGTCCAGCCCGTTGCGACACGCCGCGATCACCGCCGGCGGTACGGGGTGCTCCGCCCCGCTCCCCGCATCGAGGAACACCGCGCGCATCCCGATCAGCCGTGCCGCCCGGGCGTGGGCGGCTGCAAGCTCCGGCTTGTCGGCTGGGAGCGGCCGGGTTTGGCTCACCGCCTCCACGCTCGTCACCCGTCCGCCATCGACCAGGATGTAGGCGGTGGAGAGCGTCGGCACGGGGTGGCGCTGCAGAAACGGCACCGCGCGCACGTGCTCTTCGATCAGGTACTGCGGGTTCCGTCCGGATACAAGGGAGAGGAACAGAATGAGGTCCACCTGGTCGGTCAACTGCATCGCCGAGCCGGGAAACAGCACCACCGGCAGCCCGGGCGCTGCCGTGCGGACGGCGGCGGCGACGCGATGCGTCTCCTGGGTACCGTCGAACGACCCCCCGATCAAGATTCCCGCGACACCCGCCTCGGCGGCGGCGCTCGCCTGCCGTCCCGCCGCCGCTGGATCGGTGCGCCCCGGATCCACGAGCGCGAGCAGGCCGGGTCGGCGAGCGAGCAGCTCGCTCACGCGTCCGACCCGGCGACGCGCCGCGCCAGGGTGACCAGCCCGTGGGGGTCCCGCTCCGCCTGCGCTTCGAACGCATACGTGACGAGCGCGTCGGCAGCGAGCAGATCGAGCGCCAGCGCGCGCCCGCCCTCCGGTCGGGCCAGCACGTCATCCAACAGCGCGCACCCTCGCGCCACCAGATGCTCGGGCAGCTCGGCGGCGAGGTCGCTCACCTGCTGGTCCAGGTGGGTGCGCAGGGTCGGCGGCGGCGCCGGGCGGCGTGATTCCAGCCAGGCCAACACCTCAGCGCGGGTCACGGTTTCAGGAACCTCCGGACGATGGTCGGGGTCTGCTGGCGCGTGGCCGCGAGGAGCGCTGCATCACCGACTCCGGCCGAGGCGAAGTGTGGTCGCCCGCCCCCCTTCCCACCAGTGCTGGCGGCCAGCTCCTTGACGATATCCCCGGCCTTGATGCCTTGCGCCACGAGATCCTCCGTGACCGCCACGTGAATCTCGGGTCGCGCTCCTTTGGTGTACAGCACCCGGATGGCCTTGCGTTGCTTGTCGCGGAACGCGTCCATCGTCAAAGCGATCTGGCCGCGGTCCTCGAGATCCGATTCGTCGATATGCAGCTCGACGTCCCCGATGTGCTCCACCGCCCCGGACGACCCGGCTCCCCCACCCGCCCGCAGCAGCTCGGCGACGCGTTTCTCGAGCTTGCGGTTCTCTTCGAGTAGCGTCTCGATGCGACGCGCGAGGTGCTCGGGGTGCGTTTTGAGCGCGGCCGATGCCTCGCCCAGCCGGCGCTCCACGTCGCGCCCCAGCCGGTAGGCGGCCGGCCCGGTGACGGCCTCGATACGGCGCACGCCCGCCTGGGCGCCCGTCTCGTGCGTGAAGCGGAACAGCGCAATCTCGCCGGTCGTGGCGACGTGCGTCCCTCCGCAGAGCTCGAGCGACACGCCCTGGACGTCCACGACGCGCACGACATCCCCGTACTTCTCGGTGAAGAACGCCATCGCCCCGGCGGCGATCGCATCCTTGTAGGGAAGCTCGCGCGTGGCCACCGGCAGATTCCCCCAGATGTGCTCGTTCACCTCCTCCTCGATGCGGCGCAGCGTCGCCTCGTCGATCGGGCCGTGGTGGGTGAAGTCGAACCGCAGCCGATCCGGCGCGACCACCGATCCGTTTTGCCGCACGTGCGGTCCCAGAATCTGGCGCAGCGCGGCGTGCACGAGATGGGTCGCGGTATGGTTGCGGGCGATGTTGTGTCGCCGTGTTTCGTTGACGCGGGCTTCAACCGGAGTCGGGTCGAACGGATCGGGGAAGTGCCCGATGACCGCATTGTGGCCGTCCGCCTTCTCGACACCCTCGACCGTAAGCTCCCACCCATCGCCCGTCACCACGCCGGTGTCGCTCACCTGCCCGCCCGACTCGGCATAGAACGGGTTCTCCTCCAGCACCAGCTCCAACGCGTCGCCCGACTGGCGGTACGCGAGCACGTCCGTCTCGGCGCGCGTGTACTCGTACCCGATCCAGCGCTGCGGCGCCTGCGGTTTGACGGCGACCCAATCGCCGGCGCCGGCCGCCCGCCGGATCACCGGTCCGCTCCGCCGAGCCCGCCTGGAGCGATCGCGTTGCCCGGCGAGCGCGCGCTCGAACCCCTCCGCGTCCACCGTCTGTCCGCGCTCGGCGGCGATGAGCTGAGTGAGGTCGAGCGGGAAGCCGTAGGTGTCGTACAGCTTGAACGCCTCCTCCCCTGTGATCACGGCTTGCCCAGCGATCTCCTCGAGCCGTTTCAGGCCGCCCTCGATGGTTTCAAGAAAGCGCTCCTCCTCTGCTCGCGTGACCTTGGTAATGTGCGCCCGCCTGGCTTCGAACTCGGGATACGGGACGCGCATCAAGTCCACCACCCGCTCGGTGAGCTCGACCAGGGTCGGCTCGCGTCGGCCCAGCAACCAGGCGTGCCGCGCCCCGCGCCGCAGGATACGGCGCAATACGTAGCCGCGGCCGTCGCTTGAAGGGTACACGCCGTCAGCCAGGAGAAACGCCACCGCGCGAGCGTGGTCGGCCAGCACCCGGAACGGCGCGCCAGCGGGCCCGCGATCGTACGGGCGGCCCACCACCTCGACCGCGCGATCCAGGATCGGGGTGAACAGGTCGGTGTCGTAGTTCGAGGGCACTCCCTGCAGCACGGTGGTCACCCGCTCCAGGCCTGCCCCCGTGTCCACCGACGGCGCCGGCAACGGCGTACGCGAGCCATCCGCCTGCAGATCGTACTGCATGAAGACCAGGTTCCAAATCTCCGTCACCTGGTCCTGCTCCTGCAGCCCGATGAACTGTTCGAGGGTCGGGGCCGTCTTCCCGCGGTCTGCCTGGTCACGCAGGTCGACGAAGATCTCCGAGCACGGGCCGGCGGGACCCGTGTCGCCCATCTGCCAGAAATTGTCCTTGTCGTCGAGACCGTAGATCCGTTCGTCGCCGATGCCCGCGGTGCGGCGCCACAGCGCGCGAGCCTCGTCGTCGGAGTGGTGAACGCTGAAGTAGAGGCGATCCGGGTGAATGCCCAACCAGTCGGTGCTGGTCACCCACTCCCAGGCGAACGCGATCGCTTCGCGCTTGAAATAGTCGCCGAAGGAGAAATTCCCGAGCATCTCGAAGAAGGTGTTGTGCCGTGTCGTGTGGCCCACCTGTTCGAGGTCGTTGTGCTTCCCGCCGGCCCGGACGCACTTCTGGCAGGTCACGGCGCGGGGGGCCTCGCGGCGTTCGAGGCCCTGGAACACCCGCTTGAACTGCACCATCCCGGCGTTGGTGAACAGCAACGTCGGGTCGTCGGCTGGAACCAACGAAGCGCTCGGCACTTCCTGGTGATTGCGGGCCTTGAAGTACTCGAGGAATCTGGCGCGGATGGCGGCGGACTTCATGGTGAGGAATATATCGACGGCGGGAGGCAAGTCCAAGGAAAGGCGGAGGTTACGCGGGCGTTCCTCCGATTAGGTCCAGCACCACGGACCGCACCACCGGCCCGTAGTATCCCCGCCGCGACAGGAACGCCATGAGCCGGCGTCGCTTCGCGCCCGGCGGCAGATCGCCGAGTTGTCTGGCCCGTCGCTCCGCGACGGCCCGCATCGTCGAGTCCGGGTCCAAGCCCTCCTCGGCGATGGCGCTTCGCACCGCCGCTTCCGCGACCCGCCGATCCACGCCGCGCTGCAGCAGGTCTTTCACCAGGCGCGCTGGCCCCCGTCCCCGCCCCGCCCGTGTCGCCGCGAAGTGCTCCGCAAAGCGCCGATCGTCCAGTAACCCTTGCGCCGCCATCCGCTCCAGCGCCACGTCCACCGCGGCCGGGGGATGCTGTTTCTGAACCAGCCGCCGCCTCAAGTCCTGTACGGCGTGGGGCCGTCGCGCCTGAGCGCGCAGCGCCGCGCGGTATGCGGCCTCGACGTCGGCGAGTAGCTGCAACCGATCGAGCATCGCCGCCGTCAGTTCCGCACCCACGCCGAGGCCGAGGGTGTCCACCGCCGCTGCGGGGAGGGAGGCAAATCGCCCCCGATCCACCTCCAGCAGCCGGTAACCCGGACGACGGGGATCGGGGGCGAAGCCGGTGAGGACCGCCACATCACTCCTCGCCGGCGGGCGCCTCCTCGTCTGCCGGCGCGGACGGCCGCAT
>JBOHSO010000223.1:0-2250 GCA_050921685.1 Gemmatimonadales bacterium | reverse complement strand
GACCACGGCCGCTCGGCCGCGCAGCACCAACTGCCGGCCGAAGAACAGCGCCTCGTCCGCGACGTGCGCGGCGAACGCCGGCAAGTCGCGGCTTGCCATCGTGGCCGCGAAGGCGCGCTCGGCGTCGCGGACCTGCGCGGCCAGCCTGGCCGTGACCTGGCTCGTCGCCGGACTCGCGGCCACCGCGGTGACGAGTACCAGGGCCCGAATGCTCACCGGTTGCATCGATTCCTCCCTCAGTACCTCACCGTCCTCCCCGGCCGCAGGGCGATGCTGTCGCGGCCACCGGCAGCAACGCGACACCGGTCCGCGAGCTCACGGGCCCCTCGTAATCCCGTTGCGGTCCAGGCGCAAGGCGTGAGTCAGCGCCTTGACCGCCTGGCGCCGGATGGCGGCCTGGACCGGCGGGGCCCAGCCGAGCAGCAGCCCGCGAGTCCCCAGGGCCTGTCGGGCCCAGGCATACAGGTCGAACCGGTCGATGTGACGAACGATCAGGCCGCCCCGGAACGTGAACGCGGCATCGATGACGTTATGAACCGATCGTCCGGTGCCGGAGTAGGTGTACCACGCTTCCCAGTGGGCGGTACCCTCGTCCTCGGTGGCGCTCACGTCCCGGAAGGCGATGCGCAGATCGGTGGCGCGCCGACACAGCATGCGCCACATCGCGGCGACCTCCGGGCCGTGGAGGTCCGTGAAAACCGGATCGGAAAAATGGGCATCCGGGGTGTAGCACCGCGCCATCGCCTCATGGTCGCGGGCGGCAAACGCCGTGTACAGGCGGGTGATGACTTCTCGAGAAGGGGACATCGCGCGACCTCCCTATCGGGCTCCCAGGATCCTTCGCTCGAGAAAGCGCCGCTCCGGCTCCTGGCGCGCGAGGCCGAGAGCCCGTTCGTAGGAGGCTCGGGCTTCCGCCGTTCTCCCCATGCGCCGGTACAAGTCCGCCCGCGCCGAATGCGTCAAGGGGTAATCCACGAGGTCTCCGCGCGCCAGAATGGCGTCGATCAAAGCCAGGCCGGCCGACGGCCCGTCGCGCATCGCCACCGCTGCGGCCCGGTTCAGCTCGATCACGGGCGAAGGATCCGCCCGCGCCAGTACGTCGTAGAGGCCCACGATCTGGGCCCAGTCCGTCGCGGCGGCGCTCCTCGCATCGGCGTGCACGGCCGCGATCGCCGCCTGAAGCGTGTAGGGGCCGAACCGCCGGGACCCGATCGCCCGTTCCACCAGTTCTTGTCCCTCCACGATCAGACCCCGGTTCCACAAGGAGCGATCCTGGTCGTCCAGCAGCACCAGCTCGCCCGCGGGCGTGGTGCGCGCGGCGCGCCGCGATTCGTGCAGCAGCATCAGCGCCAGCAGCCCCACCGCTTCGGGCTCGGGGAGCAGCTCGATCAACAGCCGCCCCAGGCGGATCGCCTCGCCCGAGAGATCGTGTCGCACCAGCGACGCCCCCGATGACGCGTAGTACCCCTCGTTGAACACCAGGTAGACTACGTGGAGCACGGTGTCCAGCCGATCCGGCAGGTCGGCCATGGACGGGACCTGATAGGGGATGCGCGCCACGCGGATCTTCGTCTTGGCCCGTACGATTCGCTGGGCCACGGTGGGCGGAGCGGTGAGAAAGGCGTGCGCGATCTCCTCGGTCGTGAGGCCGCAGACCTCGCGCAACGTCAGCGCCACCTGGGCGTCCGCGGGCAGGGCGGGGTGGCAGCAGGTGAAGATCAGCCGCAGCCGGTCGTCCTTCACGCCCTCCTCGTCCGGGGTGGCGTCATCGGCGTCGGCGTCGAGTCGCCGGGCCAGCTCTACGAGCGACGCGTCGAACCGGGCGCGCCGGCGCAATGAGTCGATCGCTTTGAAGCGGCCGGCCGACACGAGCCAGGCTCTGGGATTCGCGGGCACGCCCGCTTGCGGCCACCGCTCCAGCGCCGCTGTGAAGGCATCGTGCAGCGCCTCCTCGGCGAGGTCGAAGTCGCCCAGCAGACGGATCAGGGTGGCGAGGACGCGGCGCGACTCCGAGCGGTAGACGGTGTCCACCATCTCGCGCGCCCGGTTGCCTGCATCCTCGCTCACCGGCAGCGTGCCCACAGCTAGGGCTGATTGAATTCCATGATCGGTCGCACCTCGATGCTCCCCAGGCGCGCCGACGGGATCTTCGAGGCCACCTGGATAGCGTCGTTCAGGTCCCTCGCGTTGATCAGGTAGTACCCGCCCTGCTGCTCCTTCGTCTCGGCGAAGGGCCCGTCGGTGGTGGAC
>JBOHSO010000222.1:0-3195 GCA_050921685.1 Gemmatimonadales bacterium | reverse complement strand
AAACTGGTGAAAGACGGACACGAAGTGGTGGTGGAGCAGGGAGCGGGCGTCGCCGCGGGCTTCCCGGATGACGCCTATCGCGCCGCCGGCGCGAGCCTGGGCGACGCGTGGACCGCCGAGGTCGTCTGCAAAGTCCAGAAGCCGAGCCCGGCCGAAGTCGCACAGCTGCGGGAAGCCGCCGCGCTGGTCGGGTTGCTCCAGGCGGCGACCAGCGCCGATCTCCTGCGGCAGCTGGCCCAACGGCGGGTCACCGCGTTCAGCCTCGAGCTCCTGCCCCGGATCACCCGCGCCCAGCCGATGGATGTGCTGTCCGCGCAGGCCACCGTCGCCGGCTACAAAGCAGTGCTTCTCGCCGCGCAAACGCTGCCGAAGTTCTTTCCGATGCTCGTGACGGCGGCCGGCACGCTTGCACCGGCGCGGGTGCTGGTGCTGGGCGCCGGAGTCGCCGGCCTGCAGGCGATCGCGACCGCCCGGCGTCTCGGCGCCGTCGTCTCTGCGTTCGACGTGCGGGCGGCTGTGAGGGAACAGGTCGAGAGTTTGGGCGCCAAGTTTCTCGCGATGGAGGATCGAGTGGAGGCGGAAGGGGCGGGGGGGTATGCCAGGGAGCTTTCGGAAGACCAGCATCGGCGCGAAATCGCGTTTCTGTCGCGGAGTATCAAGGACGCCGACGTCGTGATCACCACGGCAGCGATCCCGGGGAAGCGCGCGCCGATCCTCATTACGCGCGCAGGCGTCGAAGGGATGCGCCCGGGCTCGGTGATCGTGGATCTGGCGGCCGAGAGCGGGGGAAACTGCGAGTTGACCCAACCGGGGACGTCGGTCACCCATCACGGCGTCACGATCGTCGGGCCCGTCAACCTTCCCGCAGCCCTGCCGCTGCACGCGAGCCAGATGTACGCCCGGAACGTGTCGAGCTTTCTGAATCACATCGTGAAGGACGGCAAGGTCCAGCTCGACTTCACCGACGAGATCACCCAGGCGACGTGCGTCACCCACGACGGAAAGGTGCTCAAGCCATGACCGACTACTGGTCCATGCTGTTCGTGTTCGTGCTCGCCACCTTCATCGGCCTGGGGGTGATCCGGCGTGTCTCGCGCCTCTTGTACACGCCGCTCATGTCCTTGACGAACGCCATCTCGGCCATCGCCGTGGTCGGCTCGCTCGTCGTGGCCGGCGCCGACTACCCCCTCGTGATCCGCATCCTGGGCGGCGTCGCGCTGTTCGCCTCGATGACGAACATCGTCAGCGGCTTCCTCATCACGGACCGAATGATCAAGATGTTCAAGAAGCAATGACCCACGCCGTCGGACAGTTCGCGGCGATTGCCGCGACGGCGCTCTTCATTTTCGCGCTGTACTGGATGAACGACCCCAAGACCGCCCGCCGGGGTGTCTTCGCGGGCGTGGCGGGGATGACCGTCGCGGTGGTCGCCACCTGGATCCAGCCGGAGATCGTCCACCATGCCTGGATCCTGCTCGCGATCGCCGCCGGCTTCCTCGTGGGTGTTCCGTTGTCCCGGGTGCCGCTCACGGCCGTGCCGCAACGGACGGCGCTGTCCCACGCCTTCGGCGGACTCGCGGCGGGGCTGGTCGGCACGGCGAAGTACTACCTGTGGCTGGGCGAGGGGCCGGAGCAGCTCACGACGTTCCGCATGAGCGCCCTCGTGGCCGAGGTAATCCTCGGCTTCCTCACCTTCACCGGAAGCCTCATGGCGGCCGGGAAGCTGCAAGAGGTCCGCTGGATCCCGCAGCGGCCGGTCACCTATCCGGGGCAGAACGTCGTCAACCTGGGCATCCTGGGTGGGGCGGTGGTGCTGGGGGTGCTGCTGGTCGCGCACCCCACGGCGCCCTGGGCGGCTACCGCCTTCCCGGTGGTCATCGGGCTCGCGTTGTTGTTCGGAGTGCTGCTCATCATCCCGATCGGCGGCGCCGACATGCCGACCGTCATCTCCATCCTGAATTCCTACGCCGGCCTGGCCGCGGTGGCGATGGGCTTCGTGCTCGATAATCGGTTGCTGGTGACGGCCGGCGCGCTCGACGGCTCGAGCGGTCTCATCCTGTCGATCATCATGTGCCGGGCGATGAACCGCTCGTTCACGAACGTGCTGTTCGGCGCGTTCGGCACCGTGCAACAGGCGAAGGCGCTGGGAGAACAGAAGGTGTGGAAGCAGGAGTCGCCTGAAGGCGCCGCGCAGCTGCTCGAGCAGGCGCGGCTCGTGGTCGTCATTCCCGGATACGGCATGGCGGTGGCGCAGGCCCAGCACAAGGTGCGCGAGCTGTACGACCAGCTCACCAAGCGCGGCGTCACCGTCACGTTCGCCATCCATCCCGTCGCCGGCCGCATGCCGGGGCACATGAACGTGCTGCTCGCCGAAGCCGATATCCCCTACTCGGCGCTGGTCGAGATGGACGAAATCAATCCGGAGATGCCGCAGTGCGACGTGGCGCTCGTCATCGGCGCGAACGACGTCGTGAACCCGGCCGCTCGCACCGTCAAGGACTCGCCGATCTATGGCATGCCGATCATCGACGCGGACAAGGCCAGGACCGTGCTGGCAATCAAGCGCAGCAAGAACCCCGGGTTCGCCGGTATCGACAACGAGCTGTACGTGCAGGACAACACCTGGATGCTGTTCGGCGACGCGAAGGCGGTCATCGGCGATCTGGTCAAGCAACTCGCGGGCGGCGGCCTCCACTAGAATGAGTCCCTTCGTCGCCACACTCGCGCTCGTGGGCGTGGTCATCATCGTGGCCGCGCTCCTGTCCGGACTGGCCGATCGCGTCCGCCTCCCGCAGGTCGCGCTGTTTCTGGCGCTCGGGGCGGCGTTAGGCCCCGCGGGTCTCGACCTGGTCGACTTTGCCCTGACCTCTCCGGTGCTCCAGTCCATCGCCACGCTGGCGCTCGTGCTGGTGTTGTTCACCGACGCGGTGGCCGTGGATCTGCGCGCCGTGCGCGCCAACGCCCGGCTGGCGTTTCTGGTGCTCGGCCCGGGTACCCTGCTGACGGCGCTGCTCCTCACAGTGGCGGCCTGGGTCGTGCTCGATCTCCCCCCAGCGCTCGCCGCTGTGCTCGGAGCCGCGCTGGCCTCCACCGATCCCGTGATGGTGCGGGGCCTGCTGCGCGGCCCCGACCTGCCCGACGACGCGCGGCTCGCGTTACGGCTGGAGAGCGGGCTCAACGATCTGGTGCTGCTCC
>JBOHSO010000221.1:0-6157 GCA_050921685.1 Gemmatimonadales bacterium | reverse complement strand
CACGGCGGCACCCATCTCGACGCGCCAATCCACTTCGTCGAGGGGAAGTGGACCACGGACCAGGTCCCGCTCGACCACCTGATCGGTCCCGCGGTGGTCGTGGACGTGAGCGCGGCGGTCGCAGGCGCCGGCGCGGACTACCGCGTCGCCGAGCACGACCTGACCGGGTGGGAGCAGGCCAACGGGCCGATTCCGGCCGGCGCGATCGTGCTGTTCCGCACCGGCTGGGGCACCCGCTGGCCCAACCGCGCCCGCTACCTGGGCACCACGAAGACCGGCCCGGCGGCGGTCGCCGAGCTGCACTTTCCGGGCATCGCCCCGGAAGCCGCCCGGGTGCTTGTCGCCCGCGGCGTGCACGCCGTCGGCATCGACACGCCGAGCATCGACTACGGCCAGTCGCAGACGTTCGAGACCCACCTCATCCTGCTGGCGGAGAACATCTCGGGGCTCGAGAACGTGGCGAACCTCGATCGGTTGCCCGCGACCGGGGCGTTCGTGGTGGCCCTGCCGATGAAGATCGCGGGGGGCTCCGGAGGACCGTTGAGGATGGTGGCCTGGGTAGACGAGAAGTAGCAATAACGGGTGCGCAGTGCGTGGTGCGCGGTATTCTCCCGTCCCTGGACGTGTTTACGTCACCGGATCTCGAGTTCTCACCTGAGAATAGCGCGGGGATCGCGGGGGACGCGGCGGCGAGGACGCGCAGGAAATCGCGGCGCGTGGTCACGAGGTGAGGTTAGGTGAGGTGCCTCAGGCCAGCTGGTGGACGCATGGGACCTCCTCGGGGCCGCAGCGGCACCGGGCCCCATCCGCCTAACCGACGACACGGATGCGGACGCGCAAACGCCCCCGCGGGCGAGGCCCAACGGGTGCGTGGGGCGCACCGTACGCCGGCGCTAGCCGGGGAGCAGGTTCTCGATCGGATCGAACAGATCCTCGATGAACTCCAAGGTGTCTTCGACCGCCTCGCGCAGGTGATCGAGCGCCACCAGGATGTCGTGCTGCGCGCCGGCGTCCTGAATCACGTCGCCGTTGGCGTCGAAGAACGTCACTCCCTGCGCGTTGCCCTCGAGCGTCGCGTACACCTGGCCGTTCACGCGGATCTCGGCGCTCAGCGTGTCGAGCGCGCCGGCCGTGGTCTGGCTGGTGCCCTGCAGCCGCACCGTCTCACCGGGGCGAGTGAAGGTGAAGCTCACCGTGACGGTCTCGGTCTGGCCCGACCGGGTAACGCTCGCGTCGAGCACGATGGAGATGGACGGGTTGTTGAGCGTGAAGGTCGCATCGACCGTGGCCGAGGTGAAGCTCAGCGTCGCGGTGACGTCGAAGGTCAGCGTCTTGTTTGCCCCGGGGGCAAGGCCGTTGGTGATGAGCCCGTTCACCGTGGCGGTGACCGTGCCGGCTCCGAAGGTCAGCGTCGCGTCGTAATCCAGGTACGTCGGCGTCCCGCCCACGCCCTGCACCAGGATGCGCAGCTCGACGACTTGCCCGGCGCTCTCGTCGAGCAGGTCGGCCTGGCCGACTTCGGTCAGCGGAGCGGAGGGGAGACCGGTCAGCGGGTTGATGGCATACAGGATGAACCGCACACCGTTCGCGGGCCCGCCGCTCGTCTGCGAGCGGACGTACGAGGTCGACGCCTCGTCCCAGGTGAAGATGGAGCCGTACAGCGTGTCGGGGATCAGGGGTCCCTGCGGATTCGCAGGCGACGCGGGAACCAGGCCGCGCAGCGCGGCCAGGTGTCGGGCGGCCGCGACCTCGGGGGGGGTGGCGGGATCGATCGGGCGGGGCCGCGTCGCGTCCACCACCGTGGCCGCACGCGACAGCGCCGCCGTCGGCGCGATGAACGCGCCCAGCGCGCCGAAGCTCGCGACCGCCGGGGCGGCGAACGCGCTGTCGACCGAGCTGAGCGCAGCCGAGGTGGCCAAGGGGTTCGTGAGCGTGCCAGGGCCGGCGCTGTCGCTGCACGCCACCGCGAAGGCGAGGCCGAGACCGGCGAGGGCCCGCAGGGAGCAGGGAACCGTCATAGGAAAACCTCCGACCATGAATGACAACGGGAAATCAGGCGTCAGGCGCACGTAATATCGACCGCACCCGGAACGGCGGAGGTGACCCAGCGCACCCTGCGTCAGGCGATGACGCCGCCCCCCAGCAACCGGCCGGCCTCGGCGTACAACACGCCGGACTGGCCCGGGGTGATGGCGCGCACCGGCTGGGCGAGCCGCAGCCGCACCCCACCGGCGGTGAGGGCATCAACCGTGCCAGGGACGGCGCGCGCGCGGTGACGGCACTGCACCCACACGTCCGCGCCGGGCGCCAGCGGGTCGGTCAGCCAGTTGACCTCTTCCAGCGACACGTCGTGTCCGAATAGCTCGGTGCCGGCACCGAGCACCACCTCGCGCGTGTCGGGCCGGATGTCGACGACGTACATCGGCTCGGGGAATCCGCCGGGGAGGCCGCGGCGTTGGCCGATGGTGTAGCGTGCGAAGCCCGCGTGCTCGCCCACCACCGCGCCGGTCGTGGTGACGAGCGGTCCGGGCGCGAGGGCCGGCGCGCCGGCGGGGAGGCGTCGCTCGAGCACCGCGGCGTAGTCACCGTCCGGCACGAAGCAGATCTCGACCGACTCGGGCTTGTCGGCGGTGACGAGCCCCAGGCGCCGGGCGACGGCACGCGTCTCGCGCTTGGTGCGTGAGCCCACCGGGGTGAGCAGGCGCGCCACCACGGTGCGGTCGATGCCCCAGAGGAAATACGACTGGTCCTTCTCCGGATCCGTGCCCCGGTACAGCGCGCCGTGCTGCGCGACGGCGTAATGACCGGTGGCGAGGAAGCCGCAGTCCAGCGCGTCGGCGTGGGACAAGAGGTCCCGGAACTTGGTGAACGAATTGCAGCGCACGCACGGGATCGGGGTGCGCCCGCGACTGTACTCCCGCACGAAGTCGTCGATCACGTCGTGCCCGAAGCGGTTCTCGAGGTTGAGCACGTAGTGCGGAATCCCGAGCCGGTGGGCGACGAGCTTCGCGTCGGTGATCGAGTCGAGCGAGCAGCAGGGGCGGTCGGGGACGTCGTCGCCGTAGCAGAACAGCTTCAGCGTGGCGCCGATGACCTCGTACCCCGCCTCCACCAGCAGCGCCGCCGCAACGGAGGAGTCCACGCCCCCCGACATGGCGACGAGGACGCGGCCCTTCATCATCTCCGTCATCGGTGCAGGATCGCCGCCAGCCCGCGGACCTTCTCCACGATCTTCGGGAGCGCACCGACCAGCGTCTCCACGTCCGCCTCCGTGCTGGTGCGGCCGAACGAGAACCGCAGCGCCGCGACGCCCAGCTCGCGCGGCACCGCCATGGCTGTGAGCACGTGGGATGGCTCGACCGCGCCGGTGTTGCACGCCGAACCCGCCGAGCAGGCGATGCCGGCGAGGTCGAGGTGCATCAGCATCGCCTCGGAGTCGGTGCCGGGGAACGAGACGTTCAGCACGTGCGGGGCACGTGCGCCGCCCGTGCCGTTGATCACCGCGTCGGGGAACGCGGCCGCTAGACGCGCTTCCAGGGCATCGCGCAGCGTCTCCAGCCGCCCGGCGAGCTCCGCCTGTTCGGCGGCCGCCAGCTCGACCGCCTTGCCGAGCGCGATGATGCCGGGGACGTTCTCGGTGCCGGGCCGCAGCCCGAACTGCTGGCCGCCGCCGTGAATGATCGCCTCCACCGCGCGACGGTCGCGCACCACCAGGGCGCCGATCCCCTTGGGGGCGCCGATCTTGTGGCCCGAGATGGTGAGCAGCGTGCAGGGCACGTCGCGCACCGACACCGGCACCTTGCCGAGCGCTTGCACCGCGTCGGTATGGAAGCACACGCCCGCCTCCCGACATCGCCCGGCGAGCCGGGCGACGGGCTGCAGCGTGCCCACTTCGTTGTTCACCCACATGACGCTGACCACCGCCAGGCCGTGCTCCATGGCGCGCTCGAGCGCCGCCTCGTCCACCGTGCCCGCACCGCTCACCGGGAGCAGGACCTCGTCTCCCCCGAGGCGCGCCACGGCGTGCGCGGCGGCCAGAATCGCCTTGTGCTCGGTGGCGCATACGGCGACGCGGAACGGGCCGCCGCGCTCGCGTGTCGCGAGCGCACCGCCGATCACGGCGAGGTTGTCGGCTTCGGTGCCCCCGGAGGTAAAGATGACCTGGTTCGGCTCGGCTCCGAGCGCGGCCGCGATGGCGCGCTTCGCCTCCTCCACCCCGGCGCGCGCCGCCCGCCCGAAGCGGTGCGGCGAGGACGGATTGCCGAACGCCTCCTCCCGCAGGTAGGGGAGCATGGCGTCCAGCACCTCCGGCCGCACCGGCGTAGTGGCGGCGTGATCGAGGTAGGCGACGCGGGTGGTCACGGACTGAGGAATCTAGGGCTACAGACTCGGCACGCCAAGCGTCATCACGTCATGCACTTCGACCGTCTCGTAGGTGAAGTACGGCTCGCCGTAGGCGGCGCGGATCAGCGAGCCGTAGTGCGCCGACTGGACGCGGATCAGCTCGTAGAGGTCGTGGCCGGTCGGGAAGATCTCACCCGCCGCCTTCGCTCCGTCGAATTGCGAGGCGTAGCAGCGGATCGCCGCCAACTTCGCCTCGAAGCTGTCGGAGATGTCGACGACGAAGGACGGCTTCACCGGTTCCTCGCGGTACGCGAGGGCGTACACGACCTTGAACGGCCGGTGCGGCTCGAGGCCCGGTTGCGCTGCATACTTGGCGAGGCCCGCGAGGTAGCAGGCGTCGCGCCCCAGCTCCGCGGCGACGCGGTGGTCGGGGTGCCGGCCCACGGGGTAGGGGAGAATCACGACGCGCGGCCGCAGCTCGCGCAGCTGCCGGACCACGCTCCCGCGCGACGGCTCGTCGTTCGCCAGGTGGGCGTCGGGCAGCCCGGCATTCACCCGGACCCCCACGCCCAGCGCGCGCGCCGCCCGCTCGGCCTCGGCGCCGCGCAGCTCGGCCGAGCCGCGGGTGCCGCTCTCGCCCTGGGTGAGATCGAGGATCCCCACGCGGTGCCCGGCGCGAGCCGCCTTGGCGAGCGTGCCGCCGCAGGTCAGCTCGGCGTCGTCGCGATGGGCGGCGATGGCCAGCAGGTCGACGTCATTCATATCGCAACGCTTCCACCGGATCCAGCTTCGCGGCCCGGGTCGCCGGCAGGACCCCGAACACCAGCCCGATCAGCACCGACACCGCGCAGGCGACCAGCGCGCTCCACAGCGGCACGCTCGCCTGCGTCTGCAGCAGCGCCTTGAGCAGCTCGCCCATTCCGAGGCCGAGCAGGATGCCAATGAGCCCGCCCATCAGCGTGAGCGTCGCCGCCTCGACCAGGAACTGCCACAGGATCTCGCGCCGCGTCGCGCCCAGGGCTTTGCGCACGCCGATCTCGCGCGTGCGGTCGGTGACCGACACCATCATGATCGCCATCACCCCGATCCCGCCCACCATCAGCGCCACGGAGGACAGCGCGAGCATCACAAGGAAGAACACACCGGTGAGCTGGTTGAAGATGTCGAGGATTTGATCCTGCGTGATCAGGTCGAAGGTGTTCGGGTCGCCGGCCCGCAGCCCACGGTCGCGCCGCAGCTGCACGGTGACGGCGTCCATCGCCTGCGTGACCGACACGCCCTCGCGCGGCTTCACCACGATCCACAGCGCGTTGGTCTCGTCGTACCGGAAGAACCGGCGCGCGGTTTCGAACGGCAGGATGGCCCCGATCTCCTGGGACGGCGGCTGGAAAATGTTGCGCGGGTTCTGGTACAGGCCGATCACCCGCAGCGATTTGCCGGCGATGCGGACGATGCGGCCGATCGGCTCGAGCCGCCCGAACAGCTTGTCCGCCGGCCGTTCCTCGATCACGACCACCGCCGCGCCGCCGTTCTCTTCGGCCGGCGTGAAGAACCGGCCCCGCACCAGCTGGCCGCCCTGGATCTCCATGTACCGCGCGTCGGCTCCGAACTGCGTCATGATCTGCGTGCGGTTCCCCTGGTATTCCATCCGCTGGAACAGCTGCACCCAGGTGCCGGCGTAGCGGATCTCCGGCAAGCGGGCGATCGCCTCCGATTCCTCGGGCCGCATCACCGGGCGGATGCGCACTTCCTTCGGCAGCGCGTCGGGGTTGAGCGGCGTCTGGGAGAAGAACCGCACCACGTAGAACGTGGT
>JBOHSO010000220.1:0-4580 GCA_050921685.1 Gemmatimonadales bacterium | reverse complement strand
CGCCAGGGCAGCGGTGCGCTCCGACACATCCTCGATGGTGACCTCGAGCCCTGAAGCGTTGAGATGCAGCCAGCGGATGCTCGGGTCAGCCGCGGTGAGGCGATACTCGTTCTCGTCCAGCCGGGAGACGGTGCCGTCGTCGATCACCTTCCCCCGTGCGTCGCACCAGGTGGTGTACAGCACCTGCCCGACCTGGCACTTCGACATGTCACGGGTGACGACCCGGTCGAGCAGGCGGACGGCGTCCCGGCCGCGAATCAGGTACTTGTAGAGCGGCGAGACGTCGAACAGCGCAGCCGCGCTGCGGATCGCGTGGTACTCGCGGTCGTGGGACAACTCGTAGGCGCTGGCTACCACATAGCCAGCCCAGCGGCGCCACGCCTGCCCCTCCATCAAGGCCGCAGTGCGGGGATGAAATGGCGTCTCCTTCAACATCCCTCGCCTCCCGCGGATTCGGCCGGGGCGAACACGACCAGCACCTCGATTTCCTCGGTGATTGAGTGGAAGCGATGCGGCGCTCCCGCGGGCACGTACACGATCGATCCCGGTCCGACGGGGACGTCCCGCGCGTCGACCTGCAGCGTCGCGTGGCCGTGCAGCACGTGATAAACCTCGTTCTCG
Source organism: Gemmatimonadales bacterium (assembly GCA_050921685.1). Lineage (GTDB taxonomy): Bacteria > Gemmatimonadota > Gemmatimonadetes > Gemmatimonadales > GWC2-71-9 > DASTHG01. Next base: position 3,959 of record JBOHSO010000220.1, on the reverse strand, counting down.
GCGTGCGGGTGTTGCGGATCGGTGTCACCCACAGCGAGCCGGTACACGCCGGCCGACAGCGCGGGCACCCGCAGGAACTCGTAGTAGCGTGCCCCGCGCCGCGAGTGCTCGGCGGTGATGCCGGTCAGCGTGAACGCGTGGGTGCTCATGGGTGCGCCCGGTAGCCCAATGCGGCGGAGACACGGGCCGCGGCCGCGTTCACGGCCCGCCCCAGCTCGGCGATGCGCGCCGTCGGAAACCGCAGGCGGGGTCCGCCGAGACTGATCGCGGCCACCGGGTGACCGTCGTGGTCGCGCACGGCGGCGCCGACCGCGACGTAGCCCCGCTCGAGCTCTTCCGCGGCCACCGCGTAGCCGCGCCGACGAACCCGGGCGAGCTCGCGCTCGAGAGCGCCGGCGGAGACGATGGTGCGGTCGGTGTGACGCGCGAGACGATTGGGAAGGGACGCCCGGCGGCGCGACTCGGGCAGGAGGGCGAGCAGCGCCTTTCCGGTGGACGTCGCATGGATCGGCCAGCGCGCCCCCACCTCCGGAACGGCGCCGAGCAATGCGCCGCCCGCGACCTCGTCGAGGATCAGCATGTCGCCGCCGATCGGCACCTCCAGGGTGGCCGTTTCGCCGGTCGCCGCGGCGAGCGCATGCAGCTCGGGGGCGGTGACGACGCGTAGGTCGCTCGCGCGCGCGGCGCGGGCACCCAGCGCGATGGCTTCGGGGCCAAGGCGGTACAACTCACCTGAGGCGTCCCGCGTGACCATGCCTTCACGCTCGAGGGCGGCGAGCAGGCGATGCGTAGTGGCTTTGTGCAGCCGCGCGGCCCGGGCGAGGTCGGAGAGCCGCCACTCGGGGCGGGTATCCGAGAACGCTTTCAGCAGGCCCACGGCCCGGGCGACGGCCCGGGCGCCGGGGTACGCGCGGGGCGCGATCATGACGTGATACGGTGTTTCATATCGTGAGACAAGAGACCGCGCGCCACGGGAGTTGTCAAGCGCTTTCACCCCCGGCTCCGCGAACGGATCTCCCCGGCCAGGTCGCGGACCACCCAGACGAGCCCGTCCACCACTCGCGCCATCCGATCGTAGTCCAGGGTGGACGGCGTGTCGCCCGCCGTGTGATAGAACACGTTCCGGTACGGCGCCGTATCCGTGATCATGATGGCCGCAAAGCCCTTGCGCCAGAACGCCCAGTGGTCCGACCACCACACCCCCGGGACCCACCAGGGCGCGGCGGCGCCCTGGGTCGGGAATTGGGCGTGGTCGCGGAACGCCGCGATGGCTCGTCGCAACAGCGGACGCGATCTGAGATTGCTCACGAACCCGATGAAATCACCGCGATCCGGGTACGCGAGGTTCAGCGGGAAGGGGTAGCGCTGGCTGCCCGGCGTCTCATCGTAGTAGCCGATCGACTCGATCGAGAGCATCGCCACGACCCGCTCTCCCCGCGCCGCCGCGGCATCGGCGTAGTGCCGGCTGCCCATGTCCGCGGTGGGGAAGCTGGGTGGCTCTTCGTTCGCGAACGCCACGAAGCGCAGCGTACGCGCGGGGGCCGAGCCGGCGAACGTGCGCGCCAGCTCGAGCATCCCCGCGACGCCGCTCGCGTTATCGTCGGCTCCCGGCGCGTCTTCGGCCGAATCGTAATGGGCGCCGACGACGACAATCTCCTCGGGCTGTGTGACGCCCCGCACCTCCGCCTCGAGGTTTTGGTAGACGCGTCCCCGCACCGCGTAGTCCTGCGCCCGCACCGGGTAGCCCAGCGCCTGGAAGGTGCTGTCCAGGTACGCGGCCGCCTGTTGCACCGCTTCGTAACGGGCGGCGCTGCGCTCGCCGATCTGGCCCGCCAGCACCCGGACATGCGCCCCGAGCCGTGCCTCGAGCGCGCGCTGATCCGCGGTGAGCGGCTCCAGCGGTCCGGCGAATGGCCGCCCTGGCATCTTCACGGTGAAGAGCCAGATTGCGACGAACAGGAGCGGCAACAGGCTGAGCAACGCGACCATCCTGATCCACCCCCAGCGGGTGCGGGGAACGAGCCGCCATCGCATGGCGATAAGGTCGCTTCCGGGCGGCCTCCCGCAAGCCGGGCTCGCCGCCCCCAGCCGAGGAACCGGGAGGTGAGTGCCCGCGTATTCTGTCTCGTCCACCACACTGGAGCCAAGCCATGAGATCCGTCCCTCTCGCCGCCGCGCTCGTGCTCGGACTGCCGTGGGCGGGTGCTGCTCAGACGGCCGCCGACTCGGCCGCCATCCGCGCCACCGCGCTCGACTACATCGAGGGTTACTACGAGGGCAACGGCGAGCGGATGGAGCGCGCACTGCACCCGGAGCTCGCCAAGCGCATCGTCCGCACCAACCCCGAAGGCCGTAGCTCGCTGGGTCAGATGAGCGCCATGTCGCTGGTCCAGGGCACGCGTGCCGGCGGCGGGCGGGACACCACCAGGGAGCAGCAGCGGAAGGACGTGACGATCCTGGACATCTACCAGGCGTCGGCGAGCGTCAAGGTGGTCGCGTCCGGTTGGATCGATTACATGCACATGGCCAAGTGGAACGGCCGGTGGGTGATCGTCAACGTGCTGTGGGAGCTGAAGCCGCCGCCGAGGTGATTCGGGAGCGCGGTGACACGCGCGGCCTACCGTAGCGTGCGCGCAGTGGACTATTTCTAATGAGGAACCATCGGCCTGCACCCGGAGGCGCTCAGTGTGTGTAGATAAGAGCCTGACCATCCTCCGCGCATGACACGCCCGAGAATCACCCACCTGATCGAACACCCGCAGCAACCGCTGTCGCGGGAGCTCCGCGATGACGAGAAGAAACTGCTCAGAGCTCGGACGCATCCGGGATCTCGGCGGGCTCGTGCTGTACAGCCGGGAGAATCCGGCGGGGGATCCTTCGGCTATCGTGCGGGAGACGTTCGCTCGGATCGTCGCCTACAAGCTGCCCCTGAAGCTGGTGGCTGCGCCGCACCCGGACACCCTGGAGCCGTGGCCTTAGGGGGCGCTTCCGGCCCTCTGCACCTCGCCTTCCCCGCCTCGTTCCCGAACGTTCGCTCGATTGGAGCACCGCCAGGGGCTCGACCTGGACCGCGCGTCAGTCAGGGTATCTCTTGATCGTATGGGTGATGACAACAGCCGTTGGCCTGTTGGTTCGGTCGCGCAGCCGGTGAACGCGCTGGCTTCCCGAGACGACCCAGTGCGTGAAGGCCGGAACGGAGGACACCTCTCACTGCAGCTCGCCGCCGTCATCGTCTTGGCCCTTGGGTTTGTTCCTGTCGCCAATGTGTTGAGCGGGGGTCCCTACATTCCGTGGTGGTCCGCGGCGGTTCGCGAATGGCTCGTCACTGGTCCGGTGATTACCCTGGTCGCCATCCTCCTGGCGCTGCTGTTTGGAGAGCGCTTGGACCGCTGGGGCGGGCGTCTCAGCGGGCTCGCCCTTAGACCTTCCCGCGGCGCCTGGCTCGCGTTGATCGCGTCGCTCGCCTTCGCCATCACGGCCGCGTTCGCCATCTATTGCTTCGCTCGGGCGCCGTTCTCACAGGACGAGATGGCGCAGCGATTCCACGCGCGCCTCCTCCTCAGCGGCCGGCTGTTTGCGCGCGGAGAGGCGCACCCGGAGTTCTTCTTAGCCACCGGCGTTCTCGACAGCGGCGGGCGCTTCACGTCCCAATATCCCATTGGCGGACCTGCCGTGCTCGCTCTCGGCATGGCGGTGCACGCGGTCTGGCTGGTCAACCCGCTACTCACGGCTCTGACGGTGCGCAACGTGTACCGGTTTGCGGCGGACGCCTTCGGTGAGCGCGTGGCACGGGCCAGCGCGCTGCTTTTCACGCTCTCGCCATTCGTGCTGATCATGGGTGCGAGCCAGATGAATCATGTGGCGGCGCTCGCGCTCGCCACGCTGGCGCTCGCCGCGCCGCTCGTCGCGCAACCCGCCGGCGGCCGTCCGGCGCTCGCGCCCACGGTCAAGCGGCAGTA
>JBOHSO010000219.1:0-8912 GCA_050921685.1 Gemmatimonadales bacterium | reverse complement strand
CGCATAGAGCTGCACCGGTGCGCCGTCCCAGCGAGCCTCGATTTCCCGCCGCAGGTCGGCCGGGAGCCGGGCCGGCTGGTCGGTGTAGCGGCCGATGATCGCTTCGTTCGTGTGCTGTCGCTCGGATTCCATGCGCGTGATCCTCGTGTGGTGCAAAACGAAAACGGCCTTCCGGGTTTCTCGAAGCGCCCGGAAGGCCGGATCACGTGCTGGAATCCTGGACTTCTAGGGTGCTTCCCTCCTCGCCACGACGTCGCCGGACGCAATACGCCCTGCGATTCCCCGCAGGAGCGCGGCCGTGCACGCACAGCCACGAGCCGCCTGCCGGCGGAGCATCGGCGAGGGGTAACGGGTGCGGTTCATCATGAGAGAGGACTCAGTCCTTTCGCTGCGTAAGTCGTCATGCCGCGTACGCCGCAAGCTATCCAGCGCGTCCTGCGAGAGCAAGGGACCCGCTTGACTCGCGCTTGACACCCCGGGTGCATCGTTGCGGCGTCGCTGATGGGCGTACTCCCGCATGCCGGGGTACCGTCGCGGCCCGTCGGGGTCAGGATCACGGACTCTGACCAGGAAAAGTGTGATCCACGCACAGCGCGGAAAACGATCCGCGGTGTATCAACGGGCGGTCGAGGAGGACATCATGATGAACATCACGAAAGTGTCGCACTTCGGGATTCCCGCCGTGTTGGGAATCGGGATCGCCGCGGCGGCGGTGTTGGGCCGCGGGCCCGCGCAGCATGAAGCGACCATCCCGGCGGGCACGACGCTCGTTGGGGTCCTGCAGAATGAGGTCTCGACCGATCGCGCCCAGATCGGCGATGCGGTCGAGCTTCGCACGGTCCAGCCGTTGCGGCTGGGCGAGCGGTCCGAAATCCCCGCCGGCATCCTGATCCGCGGCACGGTGACCGACGTGAAGGGCGGCGGCCGCCTCACCGGCGCACCCGAGCTCGGCATCCGGTTCACGGCACTCGAGATCGACGACGACGCCCACGCGATCTCAACGGAACAGTATCGCTTCGGCACCATCGTCGCGCGGGCCCCGAGGAGCGATCAGATCGTGCTCCCGGCTGGCCGCCGGCTCACGATTCGGCTGCGCCGGCCGGTGACCGTCGAGCAGCCGCCGAGCCCCGTGCCGATCCGAGCGGCCGAGTAGCGCCGATCTCCCCTCCGCCCCCGCGTCGTGGTGCTGTCCGACGCGGGGGCGTGCTGTATCCGCGTCACGCACCACTGACCGAAAAACGTGTGATCTGTGCACGCTCCGAACCCAATCTTGTGGGGTAGCTAGGGCGACCGTTGCCGCGGTCCCGGCTCGGGCATCCGCGGTCGATTGTGATCGCAAGGAGGCACACGATGAAGAGCAGTACGAAGGTGTTGCGCATCGCGATTCCCGCTGTGCTGGGCATCGGCATCGCCACCGCGGTCGTCTCGGGCCGTGGGCGCGTGAAACGCGAAGCGACTATTCCGGCAGGCACGACGCTCGTCGCCGCGCTGGAGCATCAGGTTTCGACGGAGCGCAACCGGTCGGGTGACGGCATCGAGCTGCACACGGTCGAGCCGCTGCGGCTGAGTGAGAACGTGGAGCTCCCGGCCGGCATCGTGATCCGGGGCTCGGTGATCGAGGCGAAGGGTGGCGGCCGAATCGCCGGCACGCCGGAGCTCGCCCTGCGGTTCACCGAGCTCGAGATCGACGGGGAAACGCACGCGATCTCGACCAGCGCGTTCCGGGTGAAAGGCAAGAACGACGCGGGACAAAGCGCGCTCCAAATCGGTGGGGGCGCCGTCGCGGGCGGCATCGTGGGCCGCGTGCTCGGTGGCAAGGGCGGAACGCTGAAGGGCGCGGTGGCCGGAGCGGCGATCGGTACCGGGGTCGCCGTGGCGACGAAAGGCGACCAGCTCTACCTGCCGGCCGGCCAGCGGCTCAAAGTCCGCCTGAGCGGCCCGGTGACGGTCCGCTATCGGCCGGGCGAGCAGGCCCGGGAGTCCACGCGCTAGCGCGGCGGCGGCTTGTTTCCACCGCCGGTGCCCCGAGCGGTGGAGCCGACCTTGAAGAACCGGACGACGGCCGCCGAGCCGATCAACACCGCCCCGGTCAGCAAGAGACTCCGGCCCTTCGAGAAGGTGCGCGCCTGGAGGTGCGCCACCAACGGCGGTGGCAGCGCCACGACCTCTCCGCGCCAGGACACGTCTTCCGCGGTGCGATTCGTGGTCTTGAACACGGCGAGCACGAGTGCGCGCTCGCTGGCGCTCAACACCCGGCCGTCAACCGCGACGATCCGGGGCCCGAGGAGTCGCGCCAGCTCGAGTGAGCCGGAATCGGTGAGTGCCGCCGACACGTGGGTGCTCGGGAGCGGAGTCGGGGTGGGGAGCGGCACGTACGTGTGACAGCCGGCGACCAGGCAGGCGATGAGCGGCAGGGAACGGGTCGCCGGCGCCCGCCCGCACGCGCCGTGATACCCGCCAGGAAGCGAGTCGCATACGACTCGTCGCTTCCCGACGGGAGTCCTCCGGTGGCGCGTCCGGATCACGGACACGGAGCGGGATCGGCGGGGTTCCGGAACCCCACCCCCCCCGCGACCAGTTGGTCGGTCTCGCCCGGAATGTTGGGATTCGCATTCTGCTCCGAGCTGCCGTAGTAGAGTCGCCCCGGGATCTTGTCCTGGTAGAGGGTCGTGGCGAACGGAGCGAGCGCCGGGATGCAGGTCCGCCGGTAGTCGCTCCAGGCTTCGATGTTCTGAAACAAGGCGACGTACTTCTCTTCCATGATCGCCTGCAGGGTGGCGGGCACGCTGGCCAGCCCGAGGCTGGCCCGCACGGCGTCGAGATGCGGTTGCGCCGCCGCCGCTCCCTGCCGCACGAGTTTCGCTTCCGCCAGAATGAGCTGATTCTCCGCCCACGTGACGAGCGGTTGCCGGAAATCGGGGGCGTTGCGCGTGCCGTTGAGCGGCGACACCTCGTTGGCCGGAACGGATGAGTTCACGTCCTCGCCGCCGTACCCGCCCAGCGCGTTCAAGCCGAAGTACTCCGGGAGCCGCGGGTCGCTGCGGGCCAGCATCAGGTCCACCAGCGCCTTTCCCGCGACGATGTCCTGCCCGAAGCTCGTCGTCGAGAACTGGTACCAGAGATTGGCCTCCTGGGTGGCGTCCGTGTGAAACGCCCGCCAGTCGCCGCCGGCGCTCGCGATGCCGTTGGCGGCCGCAGCGATCGCGGCGTCGTAGGCCGGGTCACCCAACCTCTCGACGGTGTGCAGGTGATACCTCGCCTTCAGGGTGTTGGCCGCGGCGGTCCAGGCCGCCGCGTCGCCCCCGAACACGAGATCGTGCGCTCCCGGCCCGCTACCCGACCCCGCCAGATCGGCGATCGCCCGATCCAGCAGCGCCTGGAGGTCGGTGTAGACCTGCAGCTGCGGATCGAGAGCGGGGTGCGCCTGGCTCCCCCCCGCTTCCCGGTAGGGGATGTCGCCCCACACGTCGGCGGCCGATCCGATCACCAGGGCTTCCCAGATGCGGGCGATCGCACCGTATACCTGGTCGCCATCCGCGTCGGCGCTGGCCTGGACCTGGCGCAGATCGACCAGGCCGGCGCCGATGTACACCGACGTGAAATCGAACGAGAAATCGACCGGCGTGAAGTTGTATCGTCCCCGCTGGTCCACGAACCGCCCGCCGATGCCGGCGCACTGTTGCATCCACATGCAGACGACCTGCGCGACCGCGGCCTCCTGCTGTCCGAACTGGCCCGCCTGCGCCGCGATGAACAGCTGGTCCCGGGTGGCCGTACTGGGATTGTTGGGATCGCCGGCGACGCCGCTCAGGAAGTCGCTGCAGCCGGCGCCGGCGGCAACCAGCGAGGCCACGCACACCATCGTTCGTGCTTTCAACATGGCTCGCTCCCGGTTAGTAGTTCATGCTGACGGTGAAGACGAAGGAGCGGGTCTGCGGCATCACGAAGTAATCCATCCCTCGCGTCTTTTGGATCGCGCCACCCAGGTTCGTCTCGGGATCGTATCCCGTGTACTTGGTCCAGGTGTGGAGATTGCGGCCCGCTGCGCGCAGCGTCAGGCTGGCCAGTCCGAGCGTGCGCTGGACCCAGGGCTGGTCGAACGTGTACCCGACCGAGATCTCGCGCAGCTTCACGAAGCCACCGTCTTCCATGCACAACTCGCTGACGTTGCTGAACGGGCACGGGCCTAAGCCCAGGCGGTACCAGTTTTCGCCGATCGGCACGGCCTGCCCGGCCCCCGGCCCCACGACGGGCCCGTCGAACCAGCCGCCCTGGCCGAAGACCCTCTCGTTGCCGGTGCACGTCGTGCCGTCGCAAATGGCGCGCTGCTCCGTGTCCTTGTGTGTGCCGTAGCTGTAGAGCGCGCCGCGGGTGCCGTTGTAGATCTGGCCCCCGTGCTTGACGTCGAGCAGTCCCGAGAGCTGGATGCGCCGAAACGTGAGCGAGGTTCGCACGCTGCCGGTCCACCGTGGGTTCGGGTTGCCGACGACCCGCAGGTTCGGATCTGCGACCGGGAACCCGTCCGCCGCGATGTACATCGCGCCCGTCGGCGCCCCCGCGCACGCCGTCGCGAGCCCGGGAACGGTGCCGGGGTCGCTCACTCCGCACCGCACCACTCCGAAGTCGTAGAAGACGCCGACTTCCTCGCCCTGCTTTGCCACCTGATACGGCGTGATGGTGCTCACGCCGTCCAGCGTGACGAAGTCCGCCCCGGGCAACTCGAGCACCTTGCTCCGGTTTCTGGCCCACTGGAGCCCGACGTCCCAGCTGAACGCCCCCCGCGTGACCGGGCGGACGTTCAGGGTCACCTCTTGGCCGCGGTTGCGGAACTTGGCCGCGTTCTGCGCCTGCACGAAGAACCCGGTGGACGGCGCGAGCGGGGTCAGGAGGATCACGTCATCCGTGATGGAGTTGTAGAAGGTGAAGCCCAGGTCCGCCTTGTCGTTGAACAGGCCGAGGTCGAAGCCAGCCTCGAACTCCCGGCTGCGCTCGGGCCGCAGGTTATCCGCCCCTTTGACGACGCCCGTCGCCAGTCCTCCGAAGCCACCCTGGCTCGGGTTGAGCCCGGTGCCCTGAGCGATCCCTGACAGCAAGGCACTCGAGAACACGGTCGAGCCGAGGTAGGGGTCGGGCTCCTGCCCGGCCTCGCCGTAGGACGCGCGCACCTTGCCGAAGGACAGCACGGCTCGCGGACCGATCGCCTTGGTGAACGTCCAGGCAGCGCTCGCCTTGGGGAACCAGTTGCGCCGGTTCGCCTCGCCAAAGGTGGACGACCCGTCGTTGCGAGCGGCCAGCGTCAGGTAGAGCTGACCGAACAAGTCCACGGTCGCCTGGCCGAAGTAGGAGATCCCGTGAATCACCGTCTCGTTGTCGATGGGCGGGTCCCGGCTCACCGTGTTCGAGAGCTTGAACGGGGTGGGCGCGATCAGGGTCCGGCCCACCACCGAGAGCTGCCGCAGATTGCGGGTGTTCAGGTTCTGTCCAACCGTCACGGTCCCGCTCACGTCGTTGCTCGCGCGGTACGCCGCGGTCGTGGTGAAGTTGTGGTCGATTTGATAGTTGGTGATCTTCCCCTCGGTGATCCGGCCGCCCGCCGAGACATCCGAGGAAGCTTGCGGCGCGCCTTCCAGCCGCTCGTCGTTGGAGTAGTCCGCCCCCAGCGTGTAGTTCAACCGGAGCCAGGATGTCGCCAGGTATTCCGCCGAGACGTTCCCGAATACGCGGCCGACCGCCGAGGTGTTGACGTTCTCGAGCAACGCAAAGAACGGGTTGTCGAATCCGCGCGAGCCGCAACAGTCGGTCGGCCCCGGGTTTTGGAGGCGGTAGGAGCGGTGGAACCCGGTCGCCGGGTCCAGATGGGGCCGGTTGTTGAAATCCGGTGGGGACCGGAGCAAGCCCAGCTGCAACCCGTTGACGTTGTTGCCCCGCAGGACAAACTGACCGCGGGTGTCGGCATAGCTCATGTTGGCGTCGAGTTTCAGTGCATCGGTCACCCGGTGCGAGGCGTTGAGGCGCAGGGTGGAGCGCTGAAACTCGTTGTTCGGTCCGACGAAGACCCCGCGATGGTTCAGATACGCCCCGGAGAGGTAGAACGTCGTCCGGTCGTTCCCGCCGGAAATCGCCAGGTTATTGTCGGATTCCCATCCAGTGGTGTAGGCCTCGTTCGCGTGATCGTAGGAGGCGGCACCGGTCACGCTGAGGTCCGGTCCCCAGCTCCGGAGACAGGTCGCCTTGGCGATGTCGTCGCAGGGCAGCGGCGAAGCGCCGAACCGACCCAGGCCGTAGCGCCGTTGCAGCGGATAGGTCCGCGTGAGGTCGTCCACCGACAAGGAGCTGCGCAGCGAGTACCGGGTCCTGCCCGGCCGTCCCCGCTTCGTGGTGATGAGGACCACTCCTTGGCCGGCCCGCGCGCCGTAAATCGCCGCGGCGGCCGCGCCTTTCAGGATTTCGACCGACTCGATGTCGGCGGGATTCAGGTCCACGGCCCGGTTGTTCTGGGTCGTTCCGGAGATCTCCCCGGTCCCGAGCTCATCGAGCGGATTGAAATTCGACGTGGAGAAGCTCGAGTTGTCGATCGGCAGCCCGTCCACGACGAGCAGCGGCTGCGTCGATCCCTGGATGGTCCGCAGACCGCGGATGCGGATGTAGGCGGAGGCGCCCGGCTCGCCGGAGGAGGCTGTGACCTCCACGTTCGGCGCTTTCCCGGCGAGGGCCTCGACGATGTTCTGCTCGTTGCTCCGCTCGATCAGATCGGCGCTCACGGCATTCCGGACACTGCCGAGCTTCTCGACTTCGGTGACGGTCCCGGCGCCGGTGACCACGATTTCGCCGAGCTGCAACGGGTTTGCGGCGAGCACGAAATCCTGGGTGGCGCCGCCGGCCGCGAGCGAGATCTGCACGCTCGCGGCTTTGAAGCCCAGTCGTCTCGCCGTCAGGATCACCGGCTGTGCCGCCACGCGGGCCCCCGGAACCAGGATGCTGTAGCGACCATCCTCGTTGCTGAAGCCACCCACGCCGATCGAGGGGATGGACACCTCGACGAGGCCGAGCGGTCCCCCGGCGTCGCTCGTTACCCGACCCGTGATGGTCACCGGCTCCTGCGCCGGCGCCCGCGCCGGGAGAACGATCACGCAGGCGGCCGCGGCGAGGACACGTCGCACGAACAGGACCATGACTCCTCCTTACTTCGGGGTTACCGAGACCTAGGGACGGGAGCCGGCGCAAGCCATTGCTTTGCGCCGAACGGCCGGAACGGTGCGACAGGCGGCGGTCCGCTGCGGCCGACGGGGACCCCTCACAAGCCAAACCCGGTGCGCTTGCACCGGGTTTGGCCGGCCGGGCGAAGCAGCCGACTACACTTCGGCCCGACTCGAAACACGCTCTGAGGGTGAGCGCGACGGCAGTCTATCGGCGGCGGGGCACGCGCAGAACGGTGCGGCGACGAGTGGACGGGACCGTGCGCCGAGCCGCGCGCCGAGCGCGACCGTGTATCAGAAGCGCCGGCCGAGCTTCACTTCGAGATGCTCGCGGTAGCCGCGGGAGAGCTTGAGCGTGACGCCCGTGTGGAGGACGACGACGTACTCGCCGCGGAAGAACGGCTGGAGCTCCTTGACCTTTTCCAGGTTGACGATCGTGGAGCGGTGAATGCGAACGAAGCGCGCCGGGTCCAGCTGCGCTTCGAGGTTTTTCATCGTTTCACGCAACAGATGCCACGCCTTCCCCACGTGAATCCGGGCGTAGTCGCCGTCGGCGTCGATCCACTCGATTTCCCCCACCCGGAGTAGCGTCACGCGGCCGCCGGATTTGATCACCAGCCGCTCGAGGTACTTGCCGCCGCTGAGGCCCGCTGGGAGCGAGGGCGGCGCAAGGTACTGGTCGAGCAAGGTCGCCAGCCGACGGCTCAGCTCGCCGGCCCGCCCTTGGCCCAGATGCTGCTTCGCGCGGCCGAGCGATTCCCGGAAGCGCTCGTCTGTGAACGGCTTGAGGAGATAGTCGAGGGCGTGCACCTCGAACGCCCGGATGGCGTACTGGTCGTACGCCGTGACGAAGATGATGGCCGGGAGCTGCTCGCGCGGGACCTCGCGCAGTACGCCGAAGCCATCGAGCTCGGGCATCTGGACGTCGAGAAACACCAGGTCCGGCGCGGCTGCCACGATGGTTTCGGCGGCCTCCCGGCCGTTCGCGCACTCGCCGGCGATCACGATGTCGGGATCGCCGCTCAGCAGGTGGCGCATCCCCTCCCGCGCCGCGGGCTCGTCGTCGACGATCAGCGTGCGGATCGGTTGCATCCGCTCATCCTTCTCCGCGCCATTCGGCGGCCGCGACCCGATATGGCACGACGATCTGGGCGGCGACCCCGCCGTCGGGCATGTTCACCACTTCGACGGACGCCGCGGTGCCGTACAATTGGCGCAGCCGTGCCCTGGTGTTCGACAGACCCACACCCTGGTCGGCGGCGGTCACCGGCATTCCGGAGCCGTCGTCGCGGACGACGAGATACAGGCTGCCGTTGATGCGCCGCGCGCCGATGAGCACGTGCCCCACGGCTGCGCGCCGCGCAATCCCGTGCTTGATCGCATTTTCGACCAGTGGCTGCAGAATGAGGTGCGGCACCCGCGCGTCGAGCACGTCGGGGTCGGCATGCACCACGACCTGCAGCCGGTCGGAGAAGCGGATCGCCTCGATCGCGATGTACACGCGCAGCAGCTCCAGCTCCTGCTTCAACGGCACCTCCTGGGTGCCGGCTTCATCGAGCACGCGCCGCAGCAGATCGCCCAGGCCCGCGGTCACCTGCACGGCGAGCGCGTCCTGGCCCGTGCGGATCAGCTGGCCGACGGTGTGCAAGGCGTTGAAGAGAAAGTGCGGGTGGAGCTGCGTCTTCAGCGCCTGGAGCCGCGCCTCCGAGAGCTGGG